>JAFZZV010000127.1 GCA_017828855.1 Oscillospiraceae bacterium
CAGGAACGCCGACAACACCAACAGGATCAGGCAGCTTTACGAGGACAGCCTTCTCATCACTGCTCCGGAAGACTGACACAGATATCAATCACATAATATCGGAAGCGGACCTTTTACCGGGCCCGCTTCTCTGTGTTATTTCGTATACCTTTTTGTATTTACCGGACAGGCTCAAAAATGAGATAATCTGAGTAAGAAACAATATTGCTCATTTTCAGGAATAAAGATATGAGTTTCATAGAATTTGACAATGTAAGCAAGATCTACCACATGGGCGAAGTCAAGATCAACGCTCTGACCGACGTCTCTTTTTCCATAGAAAAGGGGGAGTTCGTCGTTGTGCTCGGCTCCAGCGGAGCGGGGAAGACCACGATACTCAATATACTGGGCGGCATGGACACCGCAAGCTCCGGGATCGTCACTGTGGATGGCAGGCAGATATCCGGCTTCAATGACAGCGAGCTGTGCGAGTACAGGCGCACCGACGTCGGATTCGTGTTTCAGTTCTACAACCTTGTCCAGAACCTCACCGCCAAGGAGAACGTCGAGCTGGCAGCCCAGCTCTGCGACGACCATATGGACCCGGTATTCGTGCTCAAGATGGTAGGCCTTGAGGACAGGATGAACAACTTCCCGTCACAGCTCTCCGGCGGAGAGCAGCAGAGAGTTGCCATCGCTAGAGCTGTGGCAAAGAACCCTAAGCTCCTGCTCTGCGACGAACCAACCGGAGCGCTTGACTACCAGACCGGCAAGCAGGTCCTCGGCGTGCTTCAGGAGATGTGCGAGAAGCAAAACATGACAGTAGTCATGATCACCCACAACAGCGCCCTTGCCGAGATGGGTGAGAAGATAATAAGAGTTAAGAGCGGACGTATAGAATCCGTGACCATCAACGATAACGTCAAGAGCATCGAGGATATCGAATACTGATGTTTCAGAAGGACACCTTCAGGCTGATAGGGAAGACCTTCAAGAGGTTCTTCTCGCTTGTCATGATCGTGCTCATCGGTTCCTCCTTCATGATGGGGCTGATGAGCAGCAGACAGGTGATGGAACAGAGCGTCGACAGGTACAACGACGCCCTGAGGCTTCAGGATGTCCAGATATACTCCTCATACGGCTTCGACGGTAGCGACATGTCCGCCATAAGGAAGCAGGAGTGGGTGGAGCACTGCTTCGGAAGCAGGATGAGGGACGTTTTCTCCAAGGACCAAGAAGGGGAAGTATCTGTCACGCGAATCGAGGAGACTGACAGAGCCGTCAACAGATTCGAACTGACGGAGGGAAGGATGCCGGAAAACTCATCCGAGGTCCTCATCCTCAACAACACTCTCTATTCCAATTCGTACGGGATCGGAAGCACTCTCGATCTCTTCCTGGAAGACGACGACGTCCTTGAGTTCCTGGAATGCGACAGGGTCACCGTCGTCGGCATAGCGAGGTCTCCTGCATACATGTCAAAGACCATGGGGACCAGCCTTCTCAATAACCTCGACCTTGAGATAATACTCTACGCTCTGCCTTCCGCCTTCAAGAGCGACTATTATACAACTGTCTACATCACGGTCCCAGGCGCTGCGGAGCTGAGCGGCTTCAGCAGAGAGTATGCCTCCCTTATGGACCAGGTAAAGACAGATATAGACGTATTCTCCAGAAAACAGTCGCAGCAGCTCAAGGATAAGCTGGTTAGCGAATACACCGAGGAGATCGAGAAGAACGAGGCTGAACTGGCTCAAAAGAAGGCTGAGGCGCAGCAGAAGCTGGATGAGGCCAAGGCGCAGCTTGACGATGCCAACATCCAGCTGATAGGGGGGCAGTCACAGCTTGACTCGCTCAATATAGTCCTTCAGAGAGGGGAGGACAGGCTGGATCTGCTCAAGAGCAGCTACTCCGGTGAATACTCCGGAGTGGATGAGGAGATCGCGGCAGTGGAAGCTGAATACGGCGGCAGATCTTTTGACAGCATATATTCTGACGTAGTTTCGGATTACGGCACATATACGGCCCTCAAGACCATGACCGATCCCTCCGGCACCGAAGTTCTGGACGAGCGTATATCCGAGACAGAAGGAAAGATAGTTTCCTCCAGAGCAAGACTGGACGGAGAGCTTTATCCCAGAAGGGCACAGCTGGAGGCTGTGCTCGTTTCTGATGAATCCACGGAAGAGGAGAAGGCTTCCGCTGCTGCGGAGCTCACGGACCTTGATAGGCAGATCTCGGAAGAGGAGGACGACCTCGCGCTAAACGAGAGGCTTCTGGAAGGGCTTCTTGAGATGAGACAGGCCGGTGACTCGGGATCGGCAGCCTCCCGGATGGACGAGATAGACGCAAGATACGGCGGTTCAGTAGAGAACGAGTACAGAAGGCTCACCAGACTGTCCAGAGACCGCATCGCTTGGTCGACTATAAGGGAAGAGATACAGATAGCGGAAGAAGCCGTCGACAGAGTCAGATCCCAGATCACTTCTCTCGAATACGAGCTTGAGGAAGGCAGGTCAAAGTATGAGGAAGGTCTCAGTGAGTATCAGAAGAACCTGATAGAGTTCACAGAGGCGATGGAGAAGGCGGAGTCCGAGATCAGGAAGGCGCGCCAGGACCTGGAAGAGCTTCCCGGAGCCACATGGACCATCCTTGACAGAGACAGGCACTATTCCTCATACCTGTTCTCCAGCAATGCAAAGCAGATGGGCGCTATCGGTATCTCCATGCCCATGCTGTTCTTCCTTGTAGCTGCGCTTGTATGTCTGACGACAATGACGAGGCTCATAGACGAGCAGAGGGGGCAGATAGGCATATTCCGCGCTCTCGGATTCTCCCGCACGGCTGTGATCTTCAAATACGTCATATACGCCCTGCTCGCCAGCATCACCGGTTCCTCCGTAGGCCTGTTCGCGGGCATGGCGGTGTTCCCGACGGTCATATACAGGACCTGGAAGCTGCTCTACGATCTGCCTTCCATGATCATAAGTTTCCCGGTCATCAACGCGGTGATCTGCTTCTTCTCGTTCTCGATACTTATCGCCGGCGTCACGGCGGCAGTGGTCAGCCGCACCCTCACCGAGACTCCCAGCCAGCTCATGAGGCCCAAGGCTCCCAAAGCCGCAAAAAAAGTGTTTCTGGAGTACATTCCCTTCCTCTGGAAAAGACTCTCCTTTACGGGAAAGATTACCGCACGCAACATTATCAGGTATAAGGCGCGCTTCTTCATGACAGTCATCGGTGTCGCAGGCTGCACCGCGCTGCTGGTCGTCGGCTGGGGCGTAAAGGATTCCATCAAGGACGTCGTCAACGTGCAGTTCGGCGACATCAATGCGTACCAGTACATGGTAAACCTCGAGAACGATCACGATCTTGACGGCATCGTTGAGACTCTTCAGTCGGATCTTGACAACGAATATGTGGTCCCGTACCTTAAGTACTCCACAAAGATGTACCTGGAAGACGGAGAAGAGGTGTTGGAAGCGCAGATCATAGATGCAAGGGAATCACTCAACATCTACAACTTCCGCTCCGCATCCGATCATTCGACACCGCTGAAGCTCGGCAACTCCGGTGCGATCCTCTCCGAGAAATTCGCCCAGACCAACGGGATAAAGGAAGGAGACTATGTGACGGTAGAGTCGCTCAACGGGATCAAGGAGCAGGTAAAGATAGCTGCCGTATGCGAGATGTATTTCCAGCACTATATCTTTATCTCAAGCGAGATGTATGAGGCTCTTTTCGGCGAGCCTGTGCACTGCAATACGATAGCCGTCAGGTCCTCGTCATCCATGGATGATATAGAAGCATCGATATCCGGCAGAGAAGGATTCCTCAGCGTCGTGGATTTCACTTCGGTCATGGACAACTTCAACACGATGATCAGTGCTTTGGACCTGATAATAGTGGTGATCATCCTGACTGCAGGTGCGCTTGCATTCGTTGTGCTGTTGAACCTCACTCAGGTAAATATAAGCGAGAGACTCAGGGAGATCGCTACGCTGAAGGTTCTCGGATTCCGTCAGATAGAGGTGCAGTCCTACCTCTTCAAGGAGATATTCCTCCTCACTGTGATAGGCGCTCTTTTCGGACTCCCGCTGGGCTATCTCTTCCATCACTTCATCATGAACGTGATCAGCATGGACATGGTAAAGTTCGGCATGGTCATCAGGCCCAACAGCTATATCTATGCCTTTGCGGTGACGATAGTTTTCTCTCTCATAGTCCTCATACTGACTGTTCCATCCCTTAAGAAGATAGAGATGGTGGAATCACTGAAATCCGTAGAATAGCATGGTCATCTGAAAGATAATTACGGAAGAATCATATAGGAACCTAGGCTTAATATGAAAAAGACGCTCGAAGAAATGCTGGAGATGCCATACTGGATCATCGACATTCTGCCGAAACAGGTGCCGAAGGACAGTCCCGGACAATTCTTTGCTGTAGAGGAATACTTCCTCAAGGAAAAAAAGTTGGCAGACATCAAGCAGAAGCACATCAATGTGATCCTGAAGTTGAACTGTTACCGCAGGATCTCATTGGATGGAGAAGAAGTCAATCCGTCTCCGGAGCATGTTGCTGAGGAAGTTCTCACAAGGTATCTCTGCATATTCGTAGACGATTCCATGATCCTCTCAGAACCGGACGATACTCATCTGACTTTATACAACCCGGATGAGAACTTGCTGAAGCTGATCGAACCTATTGCCGTTTCAGAAGGGCTTTTTGTCTGGAAGAGTGGAATTTGACCTTCCGGGGAGCAGTCTCTCATTAACTGTAAAAAAAGTAATGAAATAAACGGAGAAAGAAAAGCCATTTATGCCTTCATCACGGAAAACATAATACCGACTCATCTTTTGCGAGCGTATTTGGAAATACCCGGCAATCATGCAAATGACAACGGAATTCAGTCAGCGGGATCATTTATATAGTTAGTAATCGTGATCATATAGTATAATCAGATACGGAGCGTTTATCCGCTCAATACATGATACGGAGACTTCTGATAAGACATGCAGGAAACCGTAACCCTATCTGCGATAATCAACCAGATGATGCACGATCCGATGCTGCTGATGTCAGTCGCGCTCACGCTCGGAGTCATCTTCGTAAACGGCTGGACCGACGCTCCCAACGCGATCGCCACTGCCGTATCCACAAGAAGCATAGAAGTCAACAGAGCCATCGCGATGGCTGCGGCGTGCAATTTCGTCGGAGTCCTTGTGATGACTTCTTTTAATTCCAGCGTCGCCTTCACCATCAAGAACATGGTTAACTTCGGAGACGACACCCACAGCGCGCTCATAGCGCTTGGAGCCTCTCTTGCCGCCATAGTCATATGGGCTGTAGGAGCATGGTGGTTCGGAATACCGACAAGCGAGAGCCACTCCCTCATTGCAGGACTTAGCGGCGCCGCCATCGCTCTCGGCGGCATCGACGGCATCGATATGTCGGAGTGGGTTAAGGTCATATACGGCCTCATTCTCTCCACGGTGTTGGGTTTTGGGATGGGCTTCGGGGTGTGCCGTCTCATAACTATACTCTTCGAGAGAGCCAACAGGAGAAAAGCCAACCGTTTCTTTGACGGCGCCCAGGTATTCGGGGCTGCTGCCATGGCGTTCATGCACGGCGCTCAGGACGGTCAGAAGTTCATAGGCGTCCTGCTGCTGGCCTTCAACCTGGCGGTGGGGATAACGGGAGAAGGAGCGACCGAGATACCCGTCTGGATGATGATGCTCTGCTCGGTAGTCATGGGACTCGGCACCGCGGTAGGGGGAAAGAAGATAATCAAGTCCGTAGGCATGGATATGGTCAAGCTGGAGAAATACCAGGGCTTCTCTTCAGACATTGCCGCTGCGCTCTGCCTCTTTCTGTCAACGGTACTCGGAATACCCGTCAGCACGACCCACATGAAGACCGCTTCTATCATGGGAGCCGGAGCCGAGAGAAGGCTCTCCGCGATCAAGCTCAGCGTCGTCAAGGATATGATGATGACCTGGATCTGTACGTTCCCGGGCTGTGGACTGCTGGGCTATCTTTTCGCAAAGCTCTTCCTCTTATTATTCAGATAACATCCGGAGGTTTATATATATGAACAAAAGATCAGACAGGGACATGTTCTACTTCAACAACATGCTGGAATGCATCGAGCTGGCTGAGAAGGCAGTCTCGATGGTCCTGGACGCGCTCAATAACTTCGATCCCGACTCGCTGCCTCAGCAGCTCAG
>JAFZZV010000128.1 GCA_017828855.1 Oscillospiraceae bacterium
ATATGGAATGCAAGAAAAACCTGTGACAGTTCCCCATTGCCTCTTTCTCAGTCAAGATCCCGCAGAATTGCGTCAGCCGAGAGATCTCCGGGCATCTTCCAGTCAGTGTAAGACAGACTGATCGATCCTACAGCCGGTCCGTCGGGAGCGCAGTTCCTCTTGAACTGGTTCTGGAAGAACCTGCGGAAGAACAGCTTAAGCCAGCCCGACAGCTGCTCATGCGTATATACGCCTTCAAATGCTGTCTCGGCAAGATACAGTATCTTCTTTGGGGAACTGCCGTTACGTATGAAGTGGTATAGGAAGAAATCGTGCGCGTCATACGGCCCCAGGATCTCCTCCGTCTTCTGGGCTATCTCTCCCTGTGAGGAAGGCTTGAGCTCCGGGCTGACCGGGGTCGCCACGATATCATACAGGGCATCCCTGAGTTTCGGATCCCCGCAATTATCGGCGTAGTGTGAGACCACGGCGCGGATCAGCGTCTTGGTGACACTGCAGTTCACGTTGTACATGGACATGTGGTCGCCGTTGAACGTGCACCAGCCCAGGGCCTCCTCCGACATGTCTCCCGTTCCCACCACGAGGGCATTCTCCATGTTTGCAAGATCCATGAGGACCTGTGTCCTCTCCCTGGCCTGGGCGTTCTCGTATGCAGTGTCTGCAGTATCGAGGTCATGGCCAATGTCTTTGAGGTGCTGGCTGACGGACTCCGAGATATCAACGGTCCTGAAGTCAACTCCGAGGCTCTCGCTGATCCTCCCGGCATTGGACTTTGTCTTGTCCGACGTACCGAAACATGGCATGGAAACGGCGATGACATGCTTCCTGTCACGCCCGAGGATCTCCATAGCCTTTACTGATACCAGCAGCGCCAGCGTCGAGTCCAGCCCTCCGGATACCCCGAGAACTGCCTTTTGTATCCCGGTCTTGCTGAGCCGTCCTGCAAGACTCCTGCTCTGGATCTCAAATACAGTGTCGCACCTTTCTGCGATCTCGTCATCTTCTCCCAGGAACGGTCTTGTGATGACCTTCCTGATCAGATCATCGTGCTGTTTTATATCAAAGCTGAAAAACACCTCAGTCGGATCCTCCGGCGATCTGCCGCCGCATCCTCTCAGCCTCCTGTATGACAGAGCCTGCAGGTCGACGTCCGCTATGGAACAGCCAGTCCCGAACTGGGCCGCCTCTGCGAGCACCTTGCCGTCCTCAGCTATCACGGTCTGCCCTGAGCAGACTCCCGAAGCCGTGGTCTCTCCCTTTCCGGCAGAACAGTAGACGACAGCAGCGCATTCGTTTCTGCTCACCGCCTCGCAGTCCTGCCTAACGTCAGCATGTCCCCGTACCGAAGCAGGAGACGCATCCGGGATCACGATGACAGCGGCACCGCTGTACGCTCCGTTCTCCCTGCCGACAGCGATCGATATCTCCATGTCGTCGAAAGTCCTGAAGACGAGTCCCTTTCCGAACGGGATCTCCGTACCGCTGAGATCGATGAACGTGTCATCACCGCAGTATTCCGAGAACACACCATCAGGACATGCCCTGCCCGGCTTAAGGGGAACGATCCCGAGGATCTCACCGTTAAGCGCAAGCGCAGCGGCGTCATATACCATTCCGTTAAGCTGAAGCGGAAAAGAGAAGCACACGATCATGTCCTTCCCTTTCGTGTATTCGGCTGTCTCAAGCGCAGCTTTCTCAGCCCCCTTCAGGAGGTAGCCCATCCTGAAAAGATCACCGCAGGAAGCTGAAGTCAGGCAGAGCTCCGGAAGCACCAGAAGAGAAGCCTGACGCTTCTCTGCTTCATCTATGGTGTTCCTGACGCCCGTAAGGCATTTCTCCGTGTCTCCCGGATAAACTTCCGGGCTGACCGCCATTATCCTGAAAAAGCCGTGGTTCTCCATTACATAACCCTCCGGAACTATTCTTACCGCCGATTTCTCTCGTTTTTCAACTAATGTTCACTTAGCATATGATACACTATTAGAAAAGAAAAAGATGTATTTCTCAAGACTTTTAAAAGGGGACATGACTTAACATGTACAGACTTCTTGTTGTAGATGACGAAAAAGAGATACGGAACCTCATAGAGAAGTATGCCACTTTCGAAGGAAACGAGGTATCATGCGCGTCCAACGGGATGGAAGCCGTGGAGCTCTGCCGCGAGAATCAGTACGACCTGATCATCATGGACGTTATGATGCCCGAGCTGGACGGTTTCTCAGCCGTAGCGATGATACGCAAGTTCTCCAACACTCCCGTCATCATGCTGTCTGCGCGGGGCGAGGAATATGACAGGATCCACGGTTTCGAGATCGGTGTCGACGACTATGTCGTCAAGCCCTTTTCACCAAGAGAGCTGATGCTCAGGATCAATGCCGTGCTGAACAGGACGGTACAGAAAGAGACTGAACCTGCGTCTGCTGAAGCGCCTTCACATGAACATGAGAAATACGAGTACAAAGGCCTGGAGATAGATTTCACTGCCCGCACAGTGGATATCGACTCGGAAAGAATCGATATGTCTCCAAAGGAATACGATCTTCTGTTCTATCTGGTCAAGAACAGAGGCATAGCGCTGACAAGAGATAAGCTTCTGTCAGATATCTGGGGATACGATTTCTACGGTGTCGACAGGACGCTGGATACACATATCAAACTTTTGAGGAAAAAACTGGGTGAGTATTCGTCCTGCATAGTCACCTTGAGGGGAGTTGGATACCGTTTTGAAGAAGCGTAAACTCGGTCTTTCTACAAAAACCTTTATAGTCCTCATATCGCTCTCTGTCGTGTTCCTGCTCGTTACCGTCCTGATGCAGACCACACTTTTCGGTTCGTTCTACTCCAGGACAAAGAAGCAGGAGATCGACAAAGCGCTCAAGTACGTCGTCTCCGGCATCGCGGAAAACAATGACGAGATCCAGTCTGTCTGCGAGTATGCAGCGGATTATTACGGTGTCTGTATCCTGATAACGGATGAGAACATGTCCGTAATAGCCGGCGCGGAAGGCGCGATGGACTGCGAGCTTCCAAGGCTCCCCACCAACGCGCTGAGGACACTGTATGAGAACGCCAGGAACAACGGCGGCACCTATGTCAGGGAGAGCGATACCGGAAAGCCCATGCCGCCTGACCGCGACCGTCAGGATGACCGCAGAAGAAAAGATGACACCAAGCAAAAGAGCCTCCTCAAGGTCAATATCCTGACTTCCGACTCGGGCAGCGTCAGGGTGGTGTTCGTCAACGGAGTCACCACACCTTTCAGGATCATGACCGATTCGCTTCAGGTGCAGCTCACCGTGCTTTCCGGAGTAATGCTGGTCCTCTCTGTGATACTCTCACTGGTCTACTCAAGACAGTTGTCACGCCCGATCATAGAGATGAACAACGAAGCGGATAAGCTCGCCAGAGGCGATTTCGATGTTCATTTTGAGCAGTCCAGCGGAAGCCGCGAACTGGATGAGCTTGGAGAGAAACTGAACCACGCAGCCGCCGAACTGTCCAAGGTCGACTCGCTGCGGACCGAGCTTATTGCCAATGTCTCCCATGACCTGAGGACTCCGCTGACCCTCATAACCGGATACAGTGAGATGATGAGGGATCTGCCCGGTGAGAATACCGCCGAGAACCTGAACGTGATCATTGAGGAATCCAAGAGGCTCTCCCAGATAGTCAACGATGTCCTTGACATCTCGAAATACCAGAGCGGTACAGTGAAGATCGAAAAGGAGAGGTTCTGCATCACAGACGAGATACTCGCAATCAAGGACCGCATCAGCGCCTTCACTTCCGCAAATGGGTATACGTTCCGTTTCGACTATGACGATAAGGCATATGTCTTTGCTGACAGGACTGCAATCTCACGCGTGCTTTACAACCTCGTCACGAATGCAGTCAATTACACTGACAGCGAGAGCAGGAACATAGAGATCGTACAGACCGTTTCCGGCAAAACGGTGAAGATAGATGTGATAGACCACGGCAAGGGCATCGCGCAGGATGAGCTTCCATATGTCTTCGACCGTTACTACAGATCAAGCGACAGCCATGTTCGCTCGGTCCTCGGCACCGGGCTGGGCCTTTCCATCGTCAAGTCGATCCTGACTGCCCACGGCGCTCATTTCGGCGTAAGGTCATCACCGGGCAAGGGATCCGATTTCTGGTTCTCGCTGGATATTGCCGACTGAGTCTCCTCTTTTACATAGATCGCCCCAGGTAATCCTGAGGCGATCTTCTTTGTATTGTGATTATTTCCTTTTGATCACGATGTCGTCCTTATCCTTGTAGATGCTGTCTGCAGGGACGACGCCCCTGACACAGGATACCGGATAGATCTGGCTGTTCCTGCCGACTACGGTTCCGGGGTTGAGAACGCTGTTGCATCCTATCTCGGCGAGATCCCCGAGCATCGCTCCGAATTTCTTTCTTCCGGTCTCGAAGTTGCCTTCTCCTGACTTAACGACTACATTGGTGCGGTCGCCCTTGACGTTGCTGGTGATGGAACCGGCGCCCATATGCGCTTTATATCCGAGGATGCTGTCACCGACATAGTTGTAGTGGGGCACCTGCACGCCATCGAACAGTATCACGTTCTTGAGTTCCGTGGAGTTTCCGACGACACAGTCGTTCCCGACAAGAGCGGACCCTCTTATGAACGCACAGTGGCGCACTTCCGTCCCATGCCCGATGATGCAGGGACCGTGGATATAGGCTGAGGGGAACACATTGGCATCTTTGGCGATCCACACATCATCCTGCGGATGGTCATATTCTTCCTCAGACAGCGTGCTTCCGAGTTCCAGGATAAAATCCGAGATGTCGGAAAGCGCTTCCCAGGGATATTCATATTTCTCCAGCAGCGGGGCTGCCTCGCTGTGAGTAAGGTCAAACAACTCTTTTACCGTCACCATGACGCATTCCTCCTTTATCTGACCTTGATAAGATGTCCGGACCACTTCATTGCATCGATTATATGATCGACATGCTTCTCGCAGTCCTCGTATGACTTAGCTTCCGACATGACCCTGAGGACAGGTTCGGTTCCGCTCTTTCTGAGCAGCACCCTTCCGGTATCTCCCAGCGTCTCGGTGCATTCGTCCACTGCTTTCTTGACCTGCTCGTCCGCAAGGGTCGCATCCTTATCGTCGACCTCAACGTTCTTGAGGACCTGCGGATACATCTCGCATCCGACCGCAAGCGCTGAAAGCGGGAGCTGTGTCTGGTTCATGACCTCCATGACCATGACTGCAGTGAGGATCCCGTCACCGGTATGGGCAAATTTGCGGAAAATGATGTGGCCTGACTGCTCTCCGCCTATGATGTGGCCGTTCTCCTTCATGTTCTCATATACATAACGGTCGCCGACTGCAGTCTTCTCATATCCGATCCCGAGCTCGTCAAGCGCTTTGTACAGTCCGAAGTTGGACATGATCGTCGTAACGACGGTATTGTTGACCAGCTGTCCCTTGGACTTGAGGTGCTTGGCAACGATGTACATGATCTGGTCGCCGTTGACCACATTGCCCAGTTCGTCCACCGCGAGGCACCTGTCGGCGTCTCCGTCAAAGGCGAATCCGACTTCCAGTCCGTTCTCCTTCACATATTTCCTGAGTCCTTCTATATGCGTCGAGCCGCAGTCAGTGTTGATGTTGACTCCGTCCGGCTCATTGTTGATCACGTATGTCTTGGCACCGAGGGCGTCGAATACTGCCCTTCCGATCATCCAGGAGCTGCCGTTCGCGCAGTCCAGCGCGACCTTCCTGTTGTCAAAGGGAGATGTGGCAAGATTCGTGAGATATCCGATATACCTGTTCCTTCCGGAATAGAAGTCCACAGTCTTGCCTATCTTATCATCAGAGGCGTAAGGGAGCTCGGGCATCTCGCCGTCGAGGTACTTCTCGACCTCATCGAGCAGATCGTCATCCATCTTTTCCCCGATTCCGTTCATGAGCTTGATGCCGTTGTCGTAGAACGGGTTGTGGCTGGCAGAGATCATGACTCCGCAGTCGAAGTTTTCGGTCCTCGTGATAAAGCTGACGCACGGTGTAGTGGTCACGTGAAGAAGATACGCATCCGCTCCGGATGCAGTGATTCCTGCCGCAAGGGCAGACTCAAAGGTATAGGAGGATCTTCTCGTGTCCTTGCCTATGACGATCCTAGCTCCTTCTTTATCATCATTGGTGTAATACCAGCCAAGGAATCTGCCGATCTTGAATGCATGTTCCGCTGTCAGTTCCACTCCCGCTCTGCCGCGGAAGCCGTCTGTTCCAAAATACTTTCCCATATGTTCAAACCTCACCATTCAAAGTAATGCATGCACAAAAAACGAAATTATTATATAACCATACCGGTTTTGAGAAAACACTTATCGTGTAAAATCAGGTATACAATATCCGTTTCACTTGCTATCTGTTTTTGGTATGGTTGACGAATTCATGGCCCGAAATCGACTGATCGTCCCGAAATGTCGATTATCCGCGTTAGAAAACGGCGCTGCAGACAAAAACGGGAGATACCCCATGAACGAAGGGATATCTCCGCGTGATTGCTGACTGCTAAAGAAGTGGTGACGGACAGTCCGTCACTTCACCTTCTCGTTGACCTCTTCCGGGGAGGAATACGTCGGTACGATCTCCTTCATCAGCGTGATGAGCTGTTCGGAGGAATAACCGTCGCTCAGTGCCTTGTCCAGTCTCTCAAGGCACTCCATTATGTGCTCCTTGGGCAGCAGTTCCTGCTCCTCGACGAATATCTTCTTGTTGGGAGTCTCCGTCAGGTCAGCGCTGGACATAAGGAGCTCCTCGTAAAGCTTCTCTCCCGGTCTGAGACCGATCTCCTTGATCTCGATATCCACATACGGCCTGAGACCGGACAGCCTTATCATCTCCTCAGCAAGATCGAGGATCCTGACCGGATTGCCCATGTCAAGGACGAACACCTGTCCCTGATGAGCCATGGCTCCGGCTTCCAGTACCAGCGAGCAAGCTTCCGGGATCGTCATGAAATATCTGATGATGTGCTTGTCGGTGATCGTCACGGGGCCACCCGCTTCTATCTGCCTCTTGAACAACGGCACAACCGAGCCGTTCGATCCCAGAACGTTTCCGAACCTGACACAGGCGAACTCTGTCTCGCTCTCCTTACGGCTCTGCAGCACCATCTCGCAGAACCTCTTGGTGGCGCCCATTATGTTGGTAGGATTGACCGCCTTGTCGGTCGAGATCATGATGAACTTCTCTGCGGCATATTTCTCCGCAGCCCTGACGACATGATATGTTCCGAACACATTGTTCTTGATCGCTTCCTCCGGGGCGTTCTCCATAAGAGGGACATGCTTGTGGGCAGCTGCGTGGAATATGATCTGCGGTCTGTATTCTTCGAACAGCTCATATATCCTTTCCTTGTCCCTTATGCTGGCTATCTCAGCCCTGAAATCCAATGTGTCCGTGTATGTCAGCTTAAGCTCCTGCTGGATGTCATAGAGAGTATTCTCATAGATATCGAGCCCTATGAGCACCTTGGGACTGTATTTGGCGATCTGCCTGCACAGCTCGCTCCCTATGGACCCGCCCGCTCCTGTGACCAGGACCG
>JAFZZV010000129.1 GCA_017828855.1 Oscillospiraceae bacterium
GATCCTGACGATAAACAGCGACTGGAACTCCGCAGTCGGCAGATGGCTGGACTGCATGAATCAGAAAGAATAAACCGCGAACATATATGATCACATCTTTGGAGGAAAACATGGCTAGATACATTCTCGCAGCAGATCAGGGTACCACCAGCTCAAGGGCGATCATTTTCGATGAGGATCAGAAGATAGTTTCCGTAGCCCAGAGAGAGTTTACCCAGTACTATCCCAAGGAAGGCTGGGTGGAACATGACGCTATCGAGATCTACCTGACACAGCTCTCAGTCATGCAGGAAGCAGTTTCAAACAGCGGCATAGACCCTCATGACATAGCTGCCATCGGCATCACCAATCAGAGAGAGACTGTAGTGGTCTGGGACCGCAATACGGGCATACCCGTATGCAACGCGATCGTCTGGCAGTGCCGCAGGACAGCCGATATCTGCGAGGAGCTGGAGAGAAAAGGCCTTTCCGATTACATCAGACAGACCACCGGTCTCCTAATAGACGCGTATTTCTCCGGGACCAAGATCAAATGGATACTGGACAATGTTCCCGGAGCCAGAGAGAAAGCGGAAAACGGGGATCTCATATGCGGCACCATAGACTGTTGGCTGCTCTACAAGTTCACCGGCGGGAAAGTGCATATGACCGACCGCACCAATGCGTCCAGGACCATGCTGTATGATATCAGGAACCAGTGCTGGGACGATAAGCTTCTCAAGGAACTTGATATCCCCCGCTCCATGCTTCCCGAGGTGAGATCAAGCAGCGAGATCTACGGTTACATGGATCTCAACGGCGTCAGCATCCCGATCGCCGGGATCGCCGGGGATCAGCAGAGCGCTCTTTTCGGACAGACCTGTTTTGAGAAGGGCGATGCAAAGAACACCTACGGAACCGGATGTTTCACCCTGATGAACATCGGCAGCGAGATCGTCTACAGCAACAACGGCCTTGTCACCACTGTCGCCGCCTCCGGTCCCGACAGGATCTGCTATGCGCTGGAGGGAAGCGTATTTGTCGCCGGTGCAGTGGTACAGTGGCTCAGGGACGAGCTCGGACTGGTGGAGACAGCCGCTGACACCGAATTCTATGCCACGAAGGTCGATGACACTGCCGGAGTGTATGTGGTCCCGGCATTCACAGGGCTCGGCGCCCCGTACTGGGATATGTATGCAAGAGGTACCATCGTCGGGCTTACCAGAGGAGCCAACCGCAACCATATAATCCGCGCGGCACTGGAATCCATTGCGTATCAGACCAATTCCGTACTGCACGCTATGGAAGCCGATATCGGATACAGACTCACAGAGCTCAAGGTGGACGGCGGAGCCAGCGCCAACAACTTCCTCATGCAGTTCCAGTCCGACATCACCGGCATCGACATAATCCGCCCTGCCACATTGGAGACTACCGCACTCGGAGCAGCATGCCTTGCCGGTCTCGCGACCGGCGTCTGGAAGGATGAGGCGGAGCTTAAGTCAAGATGGTCCGTCGAAAGGACCTTCTCTCCATCCATAGATGAAGAAAAAAGAGAGCGCCTGACTGCCGGTTTTGACCGGGCGGTCCAGCGCTCATACGGTTGGGCTAAATAGATCTTCAGAAATCCACTTCCTGAAGTTTCATCAGTGTCTGTGCATATATCTCAACAGACTTGACCAGAATATCGATCGACTGTCCCTCATTCTTCATGTGGGCAGTCCCGACCCATTCAGGTCCTTCTTCCCCGGGGATCTCGCATCCGAACGACACCGCGTTGTGCATCATTCTGGCGTATGTACCGCCGCTCATGACGAAGGGCTTGTCATCCCTTCCCGTGACCGAGTTGAAGATGTCACACATCAGTTTTACGGCCGGGCTGTCCGGCTCGAGGTAGAACGGTCCGCTGTTGCCGACGTTCCTGACTTCGAATCCGAACTCCGCTGCCTTGTCACTGATGTTCTTCTCTATCTGCTCAGCAGGGATAGCGGTATTATAGCGGCTGTTGACGTTGAGACAGAGCCTTCCGTCTTCTGTGATGCTTATCATTCCTCCGATGATGGAGTTCCTTTCGAAACGTCCGTCCTCCGCAGCGATACCGAGGAACCCTCCGTCCACGTCACTCATGACGCCGCTTACGAATTCAGCTGCTTTCTTCTCTTCGCCTTCAAGGATCCCGGAGTCCAAAAGCAGCGATACCGCCTGAAGGTTGGCATTGACGCTTCCCCAGGGATAACCGGCGTGGGCTGCCTTGCCGGAAGCAGTCACTGTGACCTTGCCGTCTTCTTCGGAGAATGCGTAACCGTCTCTGCCCTCCGCAGCAGCCCTGAGAGCATCGGCGTAACGTCCATCCACAGTGAATGTGCATCTGTCAGGCACAACGTTTGATGCCATGCCGCCGCTGATAGACAGGATCTTCCCGTCTTTGATCGGGGTGGAGACTAGGTCGGCGTGGTATATCCCCTTCTCACCGTGCCCGACAGGGAAACCTGCGTCCGGAGTGAAAGCAAACACGGGTTCCGGATAGTTTTCGATATAATACTCAAGATCGCTCATCCCGCATTCCTCGTCACAGCCGAGCAGGACTCTGATCCCGTACCTGAGAGGGATCTTGTTGTCAAACAGATACTTGCAGGCATACATCGCAGCCAGGAGAGGTCCTTTGTCGTCTCCCGTGCCGCGTCCCATGACGTATCCCTCTTTCTCATACATGTCGAACGGATCGCTGTCCCATCCGTCACCGACGGGGACGACATCAAGATGCCCTATGACACCGAGAAATCTGTCCTCGCTGCCCGAATGGGCATAACCGATGCGGCCGTCACAGTCAACAGTTTTTTCGAAACCGAGCTCCTTTGCGATCCTGAAAGCTTCTTCCTCGGCAGCTTTCACACCGGGTCCGTAGGGCGCCCCTTCTTCCGGCTCAGCCTTGATGCTGTTTATGTCAACAAGACGCTTCAGGTCTCTGAGCAGATTGTCTCTGTTGCTCTCGGCAAATTCTTTTGCTGTCTGCATTTTCTTTCTCCTTAGTGTATCGTTTATATAGTGAATTATAGTTGTCATCCCTTATCATAACAAGAAGGCGGACCTTATCATTGGAGCCTGTTTTCAGAAAAAAGGACATACTCGTAATAGTTGCGGTGCTCGTTGCGGCTCTGGCTTTCTTTGTGCTGCCCAAGCTGCTGCGGCCTGCAGGTGCGGAGGCTTCGGTGATCTATGACGGGACCGAGATAATGCGCATCCCTCTAGACACAGATGAGACATATACAGTTGACGGCGATCTGACCGCAACTCTGGAGGTAAAGGACGGAAAGATCCGTTTCATTCACTCTCTGTGCCCCGACAAACTGTGTGAGGGATTCGGGTGGATAGGCCTCAGCGGAGAGACGGCAGTCTGCATGCCGGCAAAACTGGCCGTCATCATTCTCTGACTTTCCGCATTTCCATTTCTTTTCACACAAAACCAGCGGGTTTCCGTGACGTTACGGAAGCCCGCTGATAATCTTTTTCCGGCAAACTCAATCAAGACCTATCTTGCGCCTCGCCTTTGCAAGCGTTCTGGCAGCAAGTGAAGATGCCTTTTCAGCCCCTCCCTTAAGGATGGCATTGAGCTGTTCCTTGTCCGAAAGGAAGAGAGCATATCTGTCCTGTATGGGCTTGAGCATATCCCTGACAGTCTCACCGACCGCAGTCTTGAAATCTCCGTAGCCCTTTCCGTCGAACTCGCGCTCGATCTCCTCGAAAGTCTTTCCGGTACACGCACTGTATATGCTGATCAGGTTGGTGACGCCGGGTTTGTCTTCCGAAGCCTTTATCTCGCTTCCCGAGTCAGTGACTGCCCTCCTGAATTTCTTAACGATCAGGTCAGGATCGTCAAGGAGCATTATCTTCGCGTTGGCATTCTCGTCAGACTTGCTCATCTTTGCCGTCGGATCCTGCAGCGACATGACTCTGGCTGCCACCTTGGGGAAATATCCGTCCGGCACTACAAAGGTGTCTCCGTATATACCGTTGAACCTCTCCGCTATGTTTCTGGCAAGCTCCAGGTGCTGTTTCTGGTCTGCTCCGATAGGAACGAGATCAGTCTGGTACAGAAGTATGTCCGCAGCCATCAGCACCGGATAGGTGAACAGTCCTCCGTTCACGTTCTCCGGATGCTTCAGGGACTTGTCCTTGAACTGGGTCATCCTGGAAAGCTCGCCGAACTGCGTGTAGCATCCGAGGATCCAGGACAGCTCCGCATGCTGATGCACGTCTCCCTGTACGAACAGGATCGCCTTTTTCGGGTCGACTCCGCACGCGAGCAGGAGCGCCGCAGACTCCCTGATCTGTCTTCTCAGAGTAGCGGGGTCCTGTCTGACCGTGATAGAATGCAGGTCGACAACGCTGTATATGCAGTCATATTCATCCTGAAGAGCGCCCCAATTGCGGACTGCTCCCAGATAATTGCCCAGCGTAAAGCCGCCGGTGGGCTGGATACCGCTGAATACGCGTTTTTTCTTTTCGTCCGCCATTGTAAGCCTCCTTTTAGATTGGTTTTAGTATAGAATCCATTGTATTCTCACCGCATTTCCGTGTCAATTGACAATGTATTACAGCGACCGTAGAATAATCACGGAACATTAATGATCACAGGAGCATCACATCATGGGAAAAGTACGGACCAGATTCGCACCAAGCCCCACAGGCTATATGCATATAGGAAACCTGCGCACAGCGCTCTACGCCTACCTGATAGCGAAAAAAGACGGCGGTGACTTCATCCTCAGGATAGAGGACACCGACCAGGGCAGGATCGTGGAAGGAGCCGTGGACGTTATATACGACACTCTTAAGGACTGTGGACTGTACTGGGATGAAGGTCCCGACATCGGCGGTGATTACGGTCCCTACGTACAGAGCGAGAGGATGGACAACTATCTGGTCTACGCGAAGAAGCTCGTGGAGAACGGAAATGCCTATTACTGCTTCTGCACGGAGGAAGACCTGGACAGCAGGATCCCCAAGAAGGAAGAAGGCGGAGAGATGATCCGCCGCTATGACGGTCACTGCAGGAACCTCTCAAAAGAAGAGGTGGAGGCAAAGCTCGCTGCAGGCATTCCTTATGTCATCCGTCAGAAAATGCCTTCCGAAGGCGTCACAACATTCCATGACCTCGTTTACGGAAACGTCAGCGTGGAGAACAAGGAGCTTGAGGATCAGATCCTGATCAAGAGCGACGGTATGCCCACATACAATTTCGCAAACGTCGTGGACGATCATCTCATGGGAGTGACACATGTAGTGAGAGGCAACGAGTACCTCTCCTCAAGCCCCAAGTACAATCTTCTCTACGAAGCGTTCGGGTGGACTCCTCCCGAGTATGTTCACTGCGCGCCGGTAATGAAGGATGAACATCAGAAGCTCTCCAAACGCAACGGCGACGCCTCCTATCAGGATCTCGTGGCAAAGGGATATCTGACCGGAGCGATACTCAACTACATTGCGCTTCTCGGCTGGTCCCCGAAGGGCGAGCGGGAGATATATACCGTTGACGA
The DNA here is from genome assembly GCA_017828855.1 of Oscillospiraceae bacterium. Classification (GTDB taxonomy): domain Bacteria; phylum Bacillota; class Clostridia; order Oscillospirales; family Ruminococcaceae; genus RUG11783. The sequence continues at coordinate 5,517 of JAFZZV010000129.1, forward strand.
GCTCGTCCGTGAGTTCGACCTTTCCGGCATAAGCAAATCCCCTGCCATCTTCGATCCCGAAAAGCTCAAGCATATAAATGCCGAGTATATCCGCGCTCTTTCGCACGATGAGTTCAAGTCACATGCGATGCCCTTCATCAGGCAGGCCGTAAAGAGGAATGACGTTGATTTCGACATTCTCTGTGATGTCCTTCAGCCGAGGACCGAGTTCTTCTCCGATATCCCCGAAAAACTGAGTTTCATCGACGAGCGCCCGGAAATAGATCCCGCGCTGTACAGCAGCAAGAAGTTCAAGACCGACGCCGAAACTGCCAAGCCCGCGCTGGAAGCCAGCCTCGGCGTACTGGAGAAACTGGAAGACTTCTCAGCCGGATCGGTACATGAAGCGCTTATGTCACTGGTGGAATCACTTGGGGTCAAGAACGGCTGGATCCTCGGACCGCTGCGCGTTGCCGTTTCCGGAGTGCAGGTGACTCCCGGCGGTGCAACAGAGCTGATCGCCGCCCTCGGTAAGGAAGAGACCCTCTCCAGGATAAAGTCTGCGCTGGCCGCGCTGTAATCAAAAAGACACTATCTCTAAAGCTGTCTGTTTCGCAGACAGCTTTTTGTTATTCTCACAAAAATCACAGATGAAATATGTCAAATTTGACAGAAGAGCCTGCTTTTGATATATTGATTGATGTTATTCAAATATCATCACCAGAAGGAGCGTGATTTTTTAATGCCGGAAGGCGACCCCTTAAGTAGCTTGCTGCTTACCGTATTGCTGATCGCCGTTAATGCGTTTTTCGCCATGAGCGAGATCGCCGTAATCACATTCAACGACATCAAACTCAGACACCTTGCCGAAGAGGGCGACAAGAGAGCAAAGATCCTTGAGAAGCTGACAGAAGAGGAAAGCAAGTTTCTGTCCACCATCCAGGTAGGTGTCACACTGGCGGGATTCTTCTCATCCGCAGTTGCCGCGGATAACTTCACTGAGTATATCGTGTACTGGCTCAGGGACACCGGGATCCCCTCTGCCACACTCAGGACCGCGAGCCTGGTCGTTATAACACTGCTGCTCTCGTTCATCACCCTGATCTTCGGGGAACTCGTACCGAAGCGCATTGCGATGAACAACCCCGAGAAGATGAGTTTCTTCGCCGCATATCCCCTCAGGTTCTTCTCCATCGTCGCAGCTCCGTTCGTTAAACTGCTCTCGGTCACCACAAACCTCGTTCTGAGGATCATCGGAATCGATCCTGACGCACAGAATTCCGATGTCACGGAAGAAGAAATAAGGATGATGCTGGACGCCGGAGAGGAGGAAGGCACCATCGAAGAAGACGAGAGCGAGATGATACACAACATCTTCGACCTCGGCGACACAGAAGTCAGTGACGTCATGACTCACCGGACTGAGCTCATAACGATCGATATAGACGATTCTCTGGAGACCATAATCAGGACTGCTCAGGAAGAGGGACACAGCCGCTTCCCGGTCTGCGATAAAAGCGCTGACAAGATAATGGGAATGCTCCTGATAAAGGACCTTCTCCCTCTGATCGGTTCAGACATCAGCGGTTTCACCGTCAGGGACTACATGCGCGATGTTCTGTATGTTCCGGAAAGCATGCCTGTCAAGAGCGCTTTTGAGAACATGAGAAAGAACAAGCTCCAGCTCGCAGTTGTGGTTGACGAATACGGCGGCACGTCCGGCATCGTCACCATGGAGGACATACTCGAGTCCATCGTCGGAGACATAGAGGATGAATATGACGACGAAGAGGACGAGATCAGCGAGGTGTCGGAAGGCGTTTTCGACCTTGACGGCACTGCATATATAGAAGACGTCGAGGACGAGCTGGACATAACCATAACCGATGCCGATGATGACTATGACACCATAGGCGGCTACCTTACAGACAAGCTCGGAAGGCTCCCGGAAGAGGACGAGCATCCCGAGATAGAGGCTGCCGGTTACCTGTTCAGGATCATGAGCGTAAA
>JAFZZV010000130.1 GCA_017828855.1 Oscillospiraceae bacterium
AGAAGGCATCGAAGGCGGTGCTTACCGACCTTAGAGACGGAAAGTTCGGAAGGGTCACTCTGGAGAGTCCGAGATGGTGAAGGAGGAGCTGTACGTATTCGACGCCGGGCTCCGCTCGGAGCTGGGAGTTTTCTGCGGGGTGGATGAAGCAGGAAGGGGACCGCTGGCCGGCCCTGTCTGCTGCGCTGCAGTGATACTGAAGCCGGAAAGCAGGTTCGAGTGGCTGGACGACTCAAAGAAGGTCACGCCTGCAAGAAGAGACAGCCTCTTCGATGAGATAAAGCGCGAGGCGCAGGCCTGGCATGTCGAGCTTATCGACAACAACGTCATAGACGAGATCAATATCCTCAATGCGACCATGCTGGGGATGAAAAGATGCATAGAGGCTCTGGGGTGCCAGGCTGCGGCAATAGACGGAAACAGGGTCCCCGACACAGCGGCGAGATGCCTGAGCATAGTCAAGGGAGATTCCAAGTCCGCATCCGTAGCGGCGGCATCCATCCTCGCCAAGGTGACCCGTGACAGATTCATGGAGGAGCTGTCGGAGAAGTATCCTCAGTACGGATTCAGCTCGCACAAGGGGTATCCCACGAAGGCGCACTATGAGGCGATCCGCAGATACGGGATCACAGAATATCACAGGAGATCATTTCTGAAGACACTGCACTGAACGGAAGGAAAGAGACGATGTCGCTTTTCGTTATCGCAGACCCGCACCTCTCACTGGGCGTCGACAAGCCCATGAACATCTTTGAGGGGTGGGTGGACTATGAGAAAAGGCTCGCAGACAACTGGAAGAAGTCTGTGGGCCCTCTTGACAGTGTGGTGATACCCGGCGACATAAGCTGGGGAATAGATACCGCGGAGGCGCTTCCGGACCTTCAGTTCCTGAACAGCCTTCCAGGCACGAAGTATATCCTCAAGGGGAACCACGACCTCTGGTGGCCTACGATGAAGAAGCTGACCGGGTTTCTGGCAGAGAATTCACTGGATACGATAGTTCCCGTTTTCAGGAATGCATATGCGGCGGAAGGTGTAGCGTTGTGCGGGACCAGGAGCTGGTTCTACGACAGCAACGAGCCTGACGAGAAGGTCTTCTCCAGGGAGATGATGCGTCTGGAGACTTCTCTTCAGGAGGCGGCTTCGCTCGGGATGCCCGAGATCATAGCGTTCCTTCACTATCCTCCGGTATTCTCCGGAATGGTGGTTGAGGAGGCTGTGGATCTCCTCAGGAAGTACGGAGTCAGAAGATGCTTCTACGGCCATATACACGGGAAAAACATACACAGCGCCTTCAACGGCGTGTATGAGGACATACATTTCAGACTCGTCTCTGCGGATGCACTGTCATTCGTTCCGTACAGGATAGAGACTGCCTCAAAAGCCTGATAAACAGAGCATTTTTGGTAACAATTCTTTTATAGAACTGCACATATTAATATGATATAATCACCGAGAATCGAAATATGGAGGGTCATTCATGGCATTCTTAGAACAAAAACTCATCGAAGATGGAAAAAAGGTAGAACTGGCTTATGAGGAGAGCGCCGAGGCATTTCAGGCTGCTGTCCAGAAAGTATACAGGAGGCAGGTCTCGAGCATTCAGATCCCCGGCTTCCGCAAAGGCAAGGCACCGAGGCATCTGATCGAGAAGATGTACGGTGAAGCGGTCTTCTATGAAGACGCACTCAACGACATGCTCCCCGGCATGTACGAAGACGCGATGAAGAACTGCGACGCCGAAGTCATCGGTAAGCCCGACGTCAACGTCGAGAAGATGTCCGCGGCTGAAGGCGTTCTCGTAAAGTTCGTCCAGGAAGTCATGCCCAAGCTCACGGTAAGCAGCTACAAGGGACTTGAAGCTCCCAGGACGGTGGATGTGGTCGACGACCACGATGTCGAGCATGAGATCTCGCACCTTCAGGAGAAGTCATCCAGGATAATCAGCGTCGAGGACAGGCCGGCACAGATGGGAGACACCGTGATCATCGATTTCGACGGTTATGTTGACGGCGAGCAGTTTGAGGGCGGTAAGTCCGATAACTTCACGCTTGAGCTCGGGTCTCACTCATTTATCGACAACTTCGAGGAGCAGATCTGCGGACACAATATCGGAGACGAATTCGATGTCAACGTGACCTTCCCTGAGGAGTATCACGCAGAGAACCTCTCCGGAAAGCCCGCGGTGTTCAAGTGCAAGCTCAACGAGATAAAGTTCAAGGAGCTGCCGGAGCTTGATGACGAGTTCGCAAAGGACGTCAGCGAGTTCGACACTATGGATGAGCTCAGAGCCGATACAAGAAAGAACCTGGAGAAGGAAGCGGAGGAACGCGCTGACCAGGAATTCGAAAATGCACTGCTTGAGAAGCTCATAGAGAACCTTGAGGGAGAAGTGCCCGAGGCTCTCATAGAAGACCAGATCGACAATGACCTGCAGGAGTTTGCATACAGGCTCCAGTCCCAGGGCATCTCCTTCGACGTGTACAAGCAGCTTGTCGGCGGCGATGACAATGCGATCAGAAATCA
>JAFZZV010000131.1 GCA_017828855.1 Oscillospiraceae bacterium
AGCCGTGATCTACGCTCTCGGTAAACTGCCGTTCGTCCTCGCACCGACCAGCACTGCTATGGCGGTCCTGAACTTTGCTCTGAGCGGAGTGGGGGCGGCAATGCTTTATGTCACCGTATTCGTTTACCTGAGTAATATCAGTGATCTGATCGAATGGCGCAGCGGCAAACGTATGGACGCCGGTATCGGCACGGTGAGCGGTTTTGTGACTGTTATCTCCAGCGCAATAGCTACCGAGATACTTGCGATCGTCCTGGATGCAAGCGGCTTTGATGCGTCTCTCGCGCAGCAGCCTCAGTCAGCTCTTACCGCGATCAGTACCCTTCTGGGCTGGGCTCCATTCATTGTTTCCATCCTGATGATGGTCGCGACATATCTGCTGAATATCGACAGCGACCTCGAAGAGATGAAATCAACTGCCGGAGAATCCACAGAATCGGTAACATAATAATTCCTCCTGCAGCGCTTTAAGGTTCAGAATGCAAAACGTCTTTCACAGAACACCAACAGCACAGTGAAAGGCGTTTTAATTTCCGGACATGTGCAATCGTAGTCAACAATTATAAAGTCGTTCTTCAGCATACGCTTAACTTTGTCCGGGGAAAGACTGGCGTTCTCTTCTTTTCTTCAGGAATACTTTGAGTAGTCCTTAAGATAATATGACACTTGATATTAAGCACTAGATATTTCACTAGATATTTATTCGGTAATGATGCCGAGACTGTTGCCCAAAAAAGATTTGAAGTGATATAATTTTTTTGTTTGACTATAATACATTTCAAGGTGGTTGAGTATTGAAAAAACTGACGGTAAAAAATGGATCGGAATGCATGGCGTGTCTGAGTTGCGTCGTGGCTTGTTCCAAAGCTTTCTACAAACAGTTCCACCAGGATAAGAGCTGTATCAAGATCATTGAGAAGGACGGCAAACCAAAGCCGATGGTCTGCATACAGTGCGGGAAATGCGCAAGGGCATGTCCCCAGGGTGCCATTTCCCAGAACGCCAAGGGCGTCTACATGATCGATAAGAAACTGTGTATCGGCTGCGGTATCTGCAAAGAGGTGTGCCCCATGGGCGTGTGCCTCAAACCGGAGGATTCCGAGACAGCTTCCAAATGTATCGCGTGCGGTATCTGCGCAAAAGCGTGCCCCATGGAGATTCTGGAGATCGTAGAGTCCTGATTTTTTTGCGCTTAATCAGCGCGGATCTTTTTTCTGATAATTATATTCTTTCAAGGAGATATCTAATGGATTACGACCGTTTCATCTCCATCGAACGGATGGAACAGGCTACTGAGAGCCTGCTGGAGAACGGCAGGAAGGTCGGTGCCGATTCCTGGCAGCAGCGTGTGAAGAACCAGAGCCCGCAATGCGAGTTCGGTGAATCCGGAACATGCTGCCGCATCTGTTCTATGGGACCCTGCAGGATCACTCCCAAATCCCCCCGCGGCATCTGCGGATGCGATGTCCACGGGATAGTGGGAAGGAACTACGTTCGCTTCACCGCGGGCGGAGCAGCTGCTCACTCGGACCACGGCAGACAGATCATGCATACTCTCTACGAGACCAAAGAAGGCGGAGCTTACCAGATCAAGGATCCTGATAAGCTCAAGAGGATCGCAGAAGAATGGGGCGTAGAGTCTGAAGGCAAGGATATCTATGATCTTGCCCACGAAATGGCATACAAAGGACTGCTGGAATACGGCAAGCCTTTTGGCGAGCAGCTGTTCGCACAGAGAGCTCCGGAACACACAAGAGAGCTCTGGGAAAAAGCCGAGATCATGCCGAGAGCTATAGACAGAGAGATCGCGACATCCATGCACATGACGCACATGGGCTGTTCATCGCTGGCTGAAGCGCTTATCAGACAGTCTTTGCGCACCGGTCTCTGCGACGGCTGGGGCGGTTCAATGATGGGTACGGAGTTCTCGGATGTAATGTTCGGGACCCCCAAGCCGCTGGACACCACGGCAAATATCGGTGTAATGGAAAGAGATATGGTGAATATCGTTGTCCACGGACACGATCCGTCCGTATCCGAGATGGTCGTATTCTACGCCAATGATCCCGAGATGATAGCTCTCGCCAAGAGCTACGGGGCAAAGGGCATCAACGTGGTCGGCGTCTGCTGCACCGGCAACGAGGTGGCGATGCGCCATGGCATCCCCATGGCTGGCAACTTCCTCGCGCAGGAGAACATAGTCCTCACAGGAGCATGTGAAGCTGTTGTCGTGGACGTGCAGTGTATATTCCCGGCACTTGGACCCCTTTCCAAGTGTTTCCACACCAAATTCATAACAACTTCTCCCATCGCCAGGATGCCTGACTCCGATTTCATCGAGTTCCATGAATCTACTGCCGCTGCCAACGGAAAAGCCATCGTGAAGATGGCGGTAGAGAACTACAAGAACCGCGACTGGGATATGGTCAACATACCCGATCTTAAGACTGAGGCCCGCGTAGGATACTCCGTCGAAGCTATAAAGAAGTGTCTTGACGGCGTGACCAACAGCCACGTGGACGAGCTCGGCACCTTGAAGCCTCTGCGCGACGTTGTAAAGGCCGGCGTTATCCGCGGTGCTGTGGCCATGGTCGGCTGCAACAACCCCAAGGTCCGCCCCGACACAGCCCATATCCAGCTGATGAAGAAGCTTATAGCCAACGACGTCATCGTCATCGTGTCCGGCTGCTCCGCACAGGCTGCAGCCAAAGCCGGCCTGATGAGCCTGGAAGCGAAAGAGCTCTGCGGCGAAGGACTGAAGAGAGTCTGCGAACTGGTTGGGATCCCTCCCATCCTACACATGGGCTCCTGCGTCGACATCTCACGCATGATGGTACTGGCTTCCGATCTGTCCAAGGACTGGGGAGTGAACATCTCGCAGGTCCCGGTCGTTGGCTGCGCACCTGAGTGGATGAGTGAGAAGGCGGTCTCCATCGGCAACTATGTCATCTCCACCGGCATCGACACCTTCCTGGGCGTCGATCCGTACACCAAGGGCAGCTCCGAAGTCACTGAACTTCTCCAGGGCGAGCATGGTGTAAAGGACTGGGTCGAAGCCAACTTCACGGTTGAGACCGACATCGAGAAGATGGGCGACCTGATGATCCAGCGCATCGAGGATAAGCGCGCTGCGCTTTGCATCTGACGCGAGGTTGAATGATGAAACTTGCCGTCACAGGTAAAGGCGGAGTCGGGAAGACTACCCTTGCCTCCACGCTGGCTCGTCTGTACGCGGATGAAGGACGTACAGTTCTGGCTGCGGATGTGGATCCTGACGCAAACCTGGGGCTTGCCCTGGGAATGAGCGAAGAAGAGGTCAACTCCATCGTTCCCATCTCAAAAATGAGGAAACTGGTGGAAGAGAGGACCGGAGCCAACGAACTGAACAATTTCTTTAAGATCAACCCTCAGGTCTCCGATATCCCGGATCGGTATTCCAGAGACATCAACGGCGTAAAACTGCTGGTAATGGGGACTGTGGAGACCGGCGGAAGCGGCTGTGTCTGCCCCGAGCATGTAATGATCAAGAGCATCCTGTCCGCCCTCGTCTTCCGTAAGGACGACGTGGTGATAATGGACATGGAAGCGGGACTTGAGCATCTGGGAAGAGGGACTGCTTCCATGATGGATCAGTTCATCGTGGTGGTGGAACCGGGAGCCAGAAGCATCCAGACATATGAAAAGGTGGTGCAGCTGGCATCAGATCTTGGAATATACAAGGTATCGGTGGTTGCCAACAAGATCAGGAGCGATTCGGATGAGGAGTTCATCCGCTCCAGAATACCGGAGGATGCCCTTCTGGGCTTCATCCATTATGATGAGGACGTCATAGACGCAGACAGAAATGGCCTGTCGCCCTATGACTGCAGCGCCCGAACTCTGGAAGAGATCAGGCAAATAAAAGAAAAGATCGACAGCAGATCATAACTTGAAAGGACCTTTGAAATATGGGATTGTTTGAGAGAGTGTTCCGCGGCTCGGACGAGATGGTAGCCAAGGCACAGCAGGAACTTGATTCTGTCATCGCAGAGCTGGGCGAGTCCGCCCCGATGTCTATGCCCGACACAGGCTATTCCCTCGCATGCATCAACGCATATCTCGGGATCAAGGTGGAAACACTGGCCGACGTGAAGAGAGCGCTGGAAGGCGTGAAAGGAATGATGCTTCGTGAACCGAGGACCCATTCCATCTTCCAGTCAGGTGTCGGAACCGCTATCGCCGCGGAGATAATAGAAGCGTGCAAATACGCACGTGACCCAGCCCCGTACGAGGGCACCAAATATCACGGACACTTCAGCGACTCAGAGGTCAGAACTCTGGGCGTACCGCTTGTCACGGGAGAGATCCCCGGATTCGTGGTCATGATCGGATCCGCTCCCTCTGTGGAGGAAGCAGTTGCGACAGTGAAGGGTTATCAGGGGAAAGGAATCTTCGTCTTCTTGCTGGGCGGCATAATCGACCAGCTGGAAAGCGCTGGCGTCACGATGAACTACGGCGTGCGTCTCGTCCCCGTCGGGCCCGAGATCTGGGGCGTCGGACACATCATATCTCTCGTGGTCCGCGCAGCCATGATCTTCGGCGCTGTAGAGCCCGGAGACTGCGACGCTTTCCATAAATACACATTTGAGCGCATCAACGCTTTTGTAAACGCATACAAGCCCGTCGCCGACATAGTAGTCGCCTGCGGAGCCGGAGCGATAAAACTGGGATTCCCGGTCATCACCAATGACACCGATGACATGTGGGCCATTCCCAAGTCCCTCATCATCAATGAGAACACTTCTGATTGGATAGACACTTCACTCGAAGCCAGAGGCATAAAACTCAAAGTTACCAACATCGATATACCGGTCGCTTTCTCCAACGCTTTTGAGGGAGAGATCATCCGCCGCGGAGACATGCAGGTGGAGATAGACGGGTCAAGAGTAGACTGCTTTGAGCTGGTCCACACGGTGGATGCTGCTGAAGTAGAGGATCACAAGATCGAGCTTATCGGTCCCGATCTGGATGATATCCCTGTCGGCGACAGAATCTCCGCCTCCTATACCGTAGAGGTAGCGGGAAAGAACATGCAGACCGACTTTGAATCGGTCATCGAGAGAAAGATCCATCAGTTCCTGAACTGCATCGAAGGCGTTATGCACACCGGTCAGCGAGACATGATCCGCATCCGCATCTCCAAAGCGGACTACGAAGCCGGATTCCGTCTCAGGCATCTGGGCGAAGTGCTCTACGCCAAGGTGAAGAGCGAGTTCGACACGGTCGTCGACAAGTGTCAGGTGAAGATCATCGTGGATCCTGAAATGAACAAGGAACTGAGAGCAAAGGCGAACGTGATCTTCGACGCCCGTGACGCCCGTCTGAAATCTCTTACTGACGAATCGGTACCGGTCTTCTACAGCTGCATCATGTGTCAGTCCTTCTCTCCCAGCCATGTCTGCGTGGTGACCCCGGAGCGTCTGGGCCTCTGTGGAGCGGTGTCCTGGCTCGATGCCAAGGCTACATACGAACTGGATCCCAACGGACCCTGCAGCGTGGTCACGAAAGAGCGTTGCATCGACGAGGTCATCGGACGTTACGAAGACGTTGATGAAGCGGTAAACCAGTTGAGCCACGGCGCACTTGAGCACGTCACTCTGTATTCGCTGCTCACCGACCCCATGACATCCTGCGGATGCTTCGAGTGCATCTGCGGTGTTGAACCCATGAGCGGCGGAGTGGTCATAACCACCCGCGAACATACCGGAATGACTCCTGCAGGAATGACATTCTCAGAGATGGCATCCTTTACAGGCGGCGGTGTGCAGACCCCCGGCTACATGGGCCACGGAAAGCACTACATTGCATCCCACAAATTCCTTCGCGCGGAAGGCGGCATCGGGCGTATAGTGTGGATGCCCAAAGCTCTGAAGGATCAGGTCAGGGAAAAACTTGACGCTACTGCAAAAGACCTTTACGGAGTGGATAATTTCACGGATATGGTAGCGGATGAAACTGTTTGCACCGATGATCTGGAAGCGCTTTTGAATTTCCTCGCAGAGAAGGAACACCCTGTTCTGGGAATGACAAATATCGCAGAACTGATGTGATGCCGACTGATAGATCTGCTTCTTGCAGGTAAGGCGAGAGTTTTCGTGCTTTCAAGCATGAGTTTACGAGCTGTACTTAT
>JAFZZV010000132.1 GCA_017828855.1 Oscillospiraceae bacterium
CTCTCGGGTATCCTTAAGGCATACTGCCCACAGCCCAAAACCGAATGTCCTGTACCTGGCGATGTTCCTCTCTATCCAGTCCTTAATCCTTTTTTCGTCAAAGAGATACGGATAATGCTTCATGTTCTCCCTATCGCCTAAAACGGCTTTGAGAGCATCGAAGTCGCCTTCCGTCATCTCTCTCAGGTAAAGTCTTTCCGTGTCCAGCACGTGATCTTTTTTCTTCATTGCGCACACCTCTTTAGTCTGTTTCCTTGACCCAGATATCTCCTTCTTCATGCCTGAACCCGGCGCTCTCGAACATACGCCGGCTCTGCTCGTTGAACGAATATATCCGCGCCGTTACCTCACTGAATCCCTTCTCCCTTGCCAGCTTTATGATCTCCGTGATGCATCTCCTGCCTATATGCCTGTTCTGGTAATCCCTGCTGACCACGATTGCCGTCTCACCGATGTCCAGAAGCGATATATCTCCCACGAGCATTCCGTTGTACCTGATATAGAAGCAGTCTCCGTGAACGTCCAGATAACCATACATCCTTCTGAGCATATCTATATCGTATACGCGGTCTATGTTGTCCACCTGTCTGCATAGTTCCGGGTCCCGGTACCACTCCAGCGCCGTATGCTCTGCAGGATAATATGGGACCAGTTCAAGCTCATCATCCACACGCCTGATACCGCCGTCCCTGCTTCGGAAGATCTCTTTGAGCGCCGTGAATTCCCGCTGATAGAGTCCCCGCTTCATCTCGTTTTCTTCCGCGAATTCTTCATGATGCGAGAAGATCTCTATCATCTCGTCCCTGTCTGCCCAGAACGGAACAGCGCCTGCATCCATCTCTCTTTGAGTCAGATGAGTCTCTGTCCTTCCTATGATCCTGCATCGGAAATAGAGAGTCTCGTACTTCATTTCTTCGTAGTATTCGTCGACCTCAAGGACAGGTTCGTAAGCTTCCACTTCGTATCCGGTCTCCTCGGCTACCTCCCGCTCGGCGCACTGCTGCGCGGTCTCACCTTCCTCCATGCCGCCGCCCGGTATCATCCACTGATCCGCGACCGTTTCCCTGGACATGAGTATCCTGCTGCCGTCAGTGACTATGCCCCTGCATGCTCTCCTGACGCCGCTTGTGATACCACTGTAGTTCTCTCCGACGATCTCCAGGATCTTCAAGGCTTTTCTCTCCTTTATAAGCTATGCAACAATTATACCCTCATAATTCACTTTTTAGGTGATACAATCAAATTAAGAATATGTAACGGGAGGATCCTGAAATGCTCAGATCCCATCTGACGATAATACTATTTCTTATCATAGCTGCTATAGCTGTAGCAGCTGCGTTCCTCACATATGTCTTTTTCAGAAAGCCTGAAGTGACCGGCGAGTACGCTCTGCCGGAAACGAAAGCTCTCTCCGACTCGGCGACGGTACGAACGGAGGACACTTCTGTAGCCGAGATAGAGATAACCGACTCCAAGGGTGCTGTGGTGCTCGTCAGGACACACGGATACGGATCCACGATCTTCACTGTCACAGACGGCTCAAATGTCTACGCTTACCTTCTCAACGTAAAGCGCAGCATGGGCGGGACCGTCATCGAGATACTGCCCGCCGACATGTGATCCCGCAGGAGCTTTTGCTCTTCTCTTACATTCTCTTTCTCCAGGCGTTACAATTGTTTTATAATTCTTGTGATTCTTAACTGTGAGGTCAACGATCATGATCAAGAACAAATATGTGGCATTCGTTGTTTTCGTAGTGCTCTTCCTCATCATCTGGAACGCGCTGCAGTATTTCATGGGCAAGTTCGAAAACGGCTATGACGTCAATAACAACATCCTCATGCCCCTCGTCGTATCAGTCGCCTGCGCATATGTGACCTACTTAAGGGACGACCCGTTCAAGAAGAAGGAAGAGGAACAGAAAAAGGCGGAAGCGGAAAATGATGCCACAGCCGATGAGAACGGCAGTAAAGAATAAACAACAGTTACGTATCTGAGGGGCAGCGCTTGCTGCCTCTTTTCCGTATAAGAAATATCCTTACTCTCCAATGTTGTATACTTTTTCCATACCTCTGTAACGTCTTCTCTCTTCCGGCACACTAATACTCTGAAAGGAGGCGCGGGATGCAGAAGCTTCTCTCAGAGCTTTTCAGGCTCTACTACAGGGACGTGTACTCGTATCTGTACAGCATGTCCCGCGACGCTTCCCTTTCGGAAGACCTGGCTTCCGAGGTGTTCCTTGAGGCAGTGAAGTCCGTATCTTCCTTCCGCGGGGACTCCTCAGTCAAGACCTGGCTGTTCTCAATCGCGAGGCACCGCTGGTCCGCTTGGCTCAGAAAGAGATCACGCACGCTCAGGGCAGGCAGTCTTTCCGAACTCGCGCCGTCCGATGAGCCTTATACCGACGATATATTGCTGGGCGAAGCGGAAAGGATCGCCGATTCGGTCCTGGAAAGAGAGACGGACCTTACAAGGGACGTGTTCCGCCTCAGGATGGACGGATATGCGTATCACGAGATCGCTCAAATGCTCGGGATATCAGAGAGCTCGGCCAGGGTCGTTTATTTCCGCGCTAGGCAGAAGATAAGAAAAGAACTTGAGAAGGAGGGCTACGATGGCTGACAGGATATCCTGCGATATCTGCATGGACCTGATCCCGCTCGTGAGAGACGGTATCGCCTCGGAAGACAGCAGGGCTGCAGTTGAAGAGCATATAAAGGACTGTGCAGGATGCAGAGCAGCATTCGAGGAGAGCAGTCCTGCACCTGAACCGGAGAAAGCCGAGGTCCTCCTCGGTAAGATCCGCAGCCGCGCAAGGATAGGAATGAGCATGCTGCTCATGTTCGGGATGCTGTTCGGCATTAGCCTGACCGAAGGGACCGACATGTTCGCGAACAGCATCATCATGCCGCTGCTCGGCGTGCTGGGATACATACTTTTCCGCTGGAGGTCTCTGTATCTCATGCCTGTACTGCTTTTTGCCACTTCCGCAGCCGGATTCCTGCTGGGAATGCTCAAGGGCATTGATGCAGGCGACTCCGCTTCTCTGCTCATATGGGCAGGTCTCTATTCCCTGTTCGCCGCAGCAGGATCAGTCGCCGCAGGGCTCATGCATTTCGCGCTGAGAAAGGAGAAGAACGACGATGAAAAAGCTGCTTAAGGTACTCGCATTCTTCCTTTCCGTCGCGATCATAGTGATGCTCGTTGCCTTCTCAAACGCCCTGATCGGCAATCCAGTATCCCGGTTCCTCGCAAGGAGAGCTGCAGTCAAGCATGTGGAAGAGAAATATCCGGACAGCGGCTTCGTGCTCGATCCTCCCACTTTCAACTTCAAGACGGGAGGATATTACGTTAACGTCAGTTCTCCGGACAGCATTGACACGCATTTCTCCATTGCTTTCGATATGTCCGGCAGGCTCATATACGACACCTATGCGGAATACGTCACCGGCGGCCAAAACACCAGGGTCAGACTGGAAAACGAATACAGGGAACTCACCGACAGGGTATTCGAAAGCCCGCTTTTCCCGTATGACTGCGATATGGATTACGGTTCCCTTTCCATCTATCCCAAAGCGGACATAACAGGCCCGTACGTTTTCTGCGGGACAAATGAGAACGGCATTCCCGAATACGCGATGGCTATAGAAGAACTGGAGCTGGACAGGGTCTATGACATCTCAGCTGTCGGCAGCAGGTGCGGAGTCCTTATTATCGACGTGAGCAGCGAGACCGTATCTGTTAAGAAAGCCGCAGAGGTGATGCTCGGGATAAAGAAATCTTTCGATGACGCAGGCATAGGGTTCGCAGCCATGGAATTCACTCTCAAGTACCCCAAGGGGACCGTAAAGGACTACTTCGACGGCGCTGTGTACATCCATAATTTCCTCAGTTCAGATATCTATGACGAGGGAATGGAAGAGAGAGTCCGGCAAGCCTACGATGCCACAATGGCTTATTACGATGCTGCTGACAGCTCCATCAAAAAGTGATCAGCAAAGACTGATAGAGGTTTATATCATTGAATCCTTAATCGGCGCATTCTCGTGACTTTAGTCGTGAGTTAGCCGATTTTTCATATGTGGCGTTCTATTCTCCGATAGATCAGTATGCCATATATACTGCATGACAAACGAATTATCATATGGTATAGTAATGCTATGGATATGTATGACTATGATCAGAATATATATGGCTTATCGTATGGTAGAGGCTATGTCTATTCTTTGCAGTATCATCTGGTATGGTGCACTAAGTACAGACGTGACGTGCTCATCGATGGAGTGGATGATGACTGCAGGGATCTGCTGTATTCTCTGGCTGAGGAGTATAAGTTTGAGATCCTCGCGATGGA
>JAFZZV010000010.1 GCA_017828855.1 Oscillospiraceae bacterium
ACGGCTGTCCCTAATAAGGGAAAAACTGGCTATCCCGTCACCGGGACCTTCCAGTTCGGATGAGATATAGTAATTGCCCTTGCCGTCCGGCTCAAGGACAGCGACCCTGGCGTTTATACCGGAATCGGTGTCGCGGAAGAATGCGATCGCCTCTTCATCTCCATCATTATCGATATCGAGCTGCCTTACAGCCGAGCGGTTGGAACCGGTCGAGGGAAATACGAAGGTGGTGTTTCCTGCATGGGCACGGCTGAGTGCCTGCAGGACAGAAGACTGCTCTTTTGTCAGAGAAGGCGCGGAAAGGAGCGAATCAATGGATTCGGCGCTCCTGCATCCGGCAAGAGAGATGCAAAGAAAGACACAAAAAAAGAATGCGAAAAGCTTTCTGATCGGTATCACCTCCTTGCACGTTTATTGTATAATTTAGGGACTGGGGAGTCAAACGAGCGGCACATTCGTGACCCGGTCGGATGAACCTGTTTTGGAGGTCGCATATGAGAAAACAGCTAATAGGCGTAGTGCTTCTGATGTTCGGTATGGACTATGCCGGTATGCTTTGGAATTTCGAAGGCGGGGTTGCTGCTTTCGGCGCCGCGCAGTGGGCGCTGCTTGCCGTCACCGCTGTCATGCTCGGACTTGGCCTGTATCTCAGCCTCGTCGGCTGGAAGGAATTCAACAAGGTACTAGACGAGAGGGAGAAAGAGAAGAAGCAAGCCAAGGAGAAGTTCAATGTCGAGGCTTTCTCTGATCTGAACGGCTCCTCTTCTGATAAAAAGAACGGAAAAAAGTAAGAAACAAAGTGGAACTGAATTGCTGTACGGGACCTGAGAGCAGCAGATCAGTATCCGGCTTCGGAGGAAACAGTATTGCTTGAACTGCTCAACATATCCTATTCAGTCGACGACGAGAATGGCAGGGTCGACATAATCAAGGATGTCACACTGGCGCTGGACGACAGGTTCATCGCCATTACCGGACCCAACGGAAGCGGGAAATCCACTCTGGCGAAGATCATCGCCGGGATCATCAAGCCAACTTCCGGAAAGATAATACTTGACGGAGAAGACATTACGGAGCTCAGCATCGATGAGCGTGCAAGACTGGGTATCAGTTTTGCATTTCAGCAGCCGGTCAAGTTCAAGGGGATCACAGTAAGAGATATCATATCGCTTGCGTCGGGGAAGACGCTTCCGCTGTCGACGGTCTGTGATTATCTGTCTCAGGTCGGCTTATGCGCACGCGACTATGTCGACAGGGAAATAAACGACAGCCTTTCCGGCGGTGAGCTGAAAAGGATAGAGATCGCGACGATCATGGCAAGAGGGACGAAGATATCCATTTTCGATGAACCGGAAGCGGGAATAGACCTCTGGAGCTTCCAGAACCTGATACAGGTCTTTGACAGGCTCAGGGAAAAGACCGATGGTATGATACTGATAATCTCGCACCAGGAGAGGATACTCAACATTGCCGATAAGGTGATACTGCTTGCCGACGGACGGATAGGAAGTTACGGATCCAGGGAGGAGATACTTCCCGGAATGATGAGCGGGATCGTAGATGTCTGCGGCAAAGTTGCGGAACAGGAGAATTGACAGTTGGATCAGATAGAGCTTAATCTGCTGAGAGAGATCGCGGACCTGCACAGCATGCCGGAAGGCGCATACAATATCAGGCTTAACGGTGAGAGCGCAGGACGCAACTCCACGGAGAACATTATCATTGAGTCAAAGACCGACAAGCCAGGGATCAACATAACCATCCTGCCCGGTACCAAGAACGAGTCGTGCCATATACCGGTGATGCTCAGCCAGAGCGGTATCACAGAGGTCGTGTATAACGATTTCTTTATCGGCGAAGATGCGGATGTAGTTATTGTTGCCGGATGCGGAATACACAACTGCGGCACGGATCTTTCCGAGCATGACGGAGTACACACGTTCCATGTTGGAAAGAATGCCCATGTAAGGTATGTCGAGAAGCATTACGGAGAAGGTGATGGGCGTGGAGAGAATGTTCTGAACCCTACCACCGTCATAGAGATAGCAGAGGGCGGCAGAATGGAGATGGAGACCACCCAGATCAAGGGGGTGGATTCTGCGATCCGTGAGACGACTGCGAAGCTGGCTGATGGGGCGAGCCTTGAGATAAAGGAAAAGATAATGACTCACGGTAAACAGTTCGCAAGGACGAACTTTACAGTTGACCTTGACGGAATCGGATCAAGCGCTAATGTAGTCTCAAGGTCTGTCGCGAGGGATGAATCGGCTCAGAAGTTCATCTCCTGTATCAGAGGCAATAATGTCTGTTCAGGTCACAGCGAGTGCGATGCCATCATAATGGATAACGCGAACGTCAGCGCAAGCCCGGATCTGGACGCCAACAATGTCGAGGCTAGTCTGATACACGAAGCGGCGATCGGAAAGATAGCAGGAGATCAGATAATCAAGCTGAGGACACTTGGACTCACTGAGGAGGAAGCAGAGGAACAGATCATCGCAGGTTTCCTTAAATGATCATGAAAACGGAATGATCTGTGATGTCTGGCTTCCGTCACGCAGGTGATCTCGGCGATTGACACATGTATTTCAATTGGATATAATAACTGCGCGTTTGGGCCTATAGCTCAGTTGGGAGAGCGTTCGGTTCGCATCCGAGAGGTCGAGGGTTCGAGTCCCTTTAGGTCCACCATCAACTATCCCCGCTGGAAGATCGATTTGTTCGATATCCTGCGGGGATACTGCTTTATGAGGGTGCGATCTGTCTTATCGAAGGCCTGGATCATATATGTTTTGACAAGATTGAACACTGTAATGTGATGCACCTTTACAGTTGTGTGTTGCCTTTATCTAAAGGAAAAACTGACGTTGATGCTGACATGTTGATCTGAGGTCAGCGAGAGATGGCGGTACTGAGAAGCGATCATGTTTTCTTCAGCTGCAAACCGCTGTTGACACTCAAAAACGTTTTATGTATAATTACGTGGCAACAGAGAGATACTGTTGTTTCACAAGTGAATATGCGGGTATGGCGGAATTGGCAGACGCGCTAGATTCAGGTTCTAGTGGGGGCAACTTCGTGGAGGTTCAAGTCCTCTTACCCGCACCATTTTTACTGAACTTACCCCAATAACTTAGACATTTAGTACTATAGTTATTGAGGTAGGTTTTTTTATTATGCGAATTTCAAAAGAACAAAAACTTGATATTGTCAG
>JAFZZV010000133.1 GCA_017828855.1 Oscillospiraceae bacterium
TCAGTGAGGTAACGGCGCGGATATATTCGTTCAACGAGCAGAGCCGGCGTATGTTCGAGAGCGCCGGGTTCAGGCATGAAGAAGGAGATATCTGGGTCAGGGAAACGTAGCGAAGAGGAGTGCGCAGTGATGGAAAAAGGACACGTTCTGGACACGGAAAGACTGTATCTGAGAGAGATGACGGAAGGCGACTTCGATGCTCTCAAAGCCGTTTTAGGCGATAGGGAGAACATGAAGCATTATCCTTTTGTGTTTGATGAAGAAAGGATAAGGGACTGGATAGAGAGGAACATCGTCAGGTACAGGACATTTGGCTTCGGACTGTGGGCAGTATGCCTTAAGGATACCGGAGAGGTGATTGGGGACTGCGGCCTGACCATGCAGAACATCCACGGGGTGATCAGACCGGAGATCGGCTATCACATCAGAAGGGACATGCAGCGGAAAGGATATGCAAAAGAGGCCGCTGAGGCAGTCCGTGACTGGACCTTTGAGGTACTTCCGTTCAATGAGATCTACAGCTATATGAACTACACGAACGAACCGTCTCTCAGGACAGCGCTCTCATGGGGCTGCCGCCTCGTTGAACGATATGAAGATGAAGAAGACGGGTATACAAACGTTTGCATGATGACCCGGGAAGAGTGGGAGGTTCTAAAGAAAACTGACTGCAACTGAAGGATCAATACAGTGATCAATTGACGACAATCGGTCATGACGGGGACGGTTTAAGCCGTCCTTTTCACATGTAAAGGAGAAACACTTGACAATAAATATTGCAAGATCGGGAAGAAAAGAGATCAGAAAAAAGCCGCAACATTTATACAAGATCAGCAAAGCGGCGGGAATGATCAGCAGATGCGGAAGACTCATAACACGCAATACCGGAAACGAGCGTTATGAAGAACCGGACACGAACTGCATGAGTATTCCGGAGACGGTGATTTCGGGAGGTTTATTCTCATCAGGAGATCTGAGAAAAAGAATTAGAAGACCGATGAGGACAAGAAAAAGCAGAAATATATCATCCGAACCGGGTGAAAGCTATTCGAATGGATTCAATGCAGAAGAAAGACGGATCTCCGCTACAAGACGATCATTTATCAGGGAAAAGATACGGAAAACTGCGGCTAAGAGAGTGGAAGTTATCAAGTCGTTCTTTCACACTGTTCAAGGTACGGGAAGATACGCACGACTTGCAGCTGCACAAGCAGAAAAGACCGCTCAAACTCTAAAGGTTCTCTGCTGGCTCTCAGCCGCTGTGATCACCGTGACATGCATGACAGCTCTTATCGCGGCATCTCCTTTCGGGATCCTGCTATCGGAAGGATCAGAAGGAATGACCATCAGCGAAGCTGTCAGAGAGAACGATATCAGTCTGCTTTCTGAGATAAGGGAGATCAGGGAAAGTTCATCTGCAGGAACTTACGTGATAGAGGGACATAAAACTTCCTGGGAAGATGTTCTCGCAGTTTATGCGGTCAAGGCTTCAACGGACAGCAAGGAATCCTTTGAAGTCTTGACAATGAATAAGGACAAGCTCAAGATCCTAAATGAGGTATTCCACACGATGAATCGGGTCAGCTATACGGAAGAGGGAGATGGGGAAGGGAAAAGGCTGGTGATCACCATAGAAGGCCTTACGGCAGAGAAGGCTGCTGACATATTCAATTTCAGTGAAAGTCAAAAGAAGATAATGAAGGAGCTGCTCTCCGCGGGAAACGGGTACTGGGACAGAATTACGGGAGGTTATGCCACAGGAATGGGTGTGATTCTGTCTTCAGCCTCAAGGAGGGGCAGAGGCATTTTCGGATGGCCGCTGCCGGAAGACGGATACATTACTTCCGGATTCGGAATAAGGAGCGATCCTTTCACCGGAGAGATAAAGACACACGGAGGCGTGGACATCGCAGCCGGATCGGGTACGCCGGTTCTGGCTTCTGCAGACGGCACCGTTATAGTCTCAAACGGGTCCGACAGCTGGGGTGGAGGCTACGGATTCTATGTGATGATAGACCACGGCGGCGGTTACGTGACTCTGTACGGACACTGTTCCTTCGTGTGTGTAACAGAGGGACAAAGGGTCAGGAAGGGTGAGATGATCGCGGGAGTAGGTACGACCGGAAACAGCACGGGCGACCACCTTCACTTCGAGATAAGGGAAGACGGGATAAGGCAGGATCCAATGGCCTGGTTCGAGTGAAAAGGAAAGAAAACGACCGGAACGATAAAAACGCTCCGATCGTATGATATGCGCTAAAAATCAGCTCTGCGCGGAAGCTGCCTTGCGCAGTTTCATGTTCACGCGGGTGAGGAAAAACTTGGCTCCCATAAGTTCCTGGCTGATGCTCTTTGCCCTGAGTTCGCCGCTGAGTCTGTCCTTGATCTCTTTCATCTCGATAAAGTAGTCCCTTGCGCGTTCCAGGTCACCGGCTCCGTTTCTGGACTCCAGAACCAGTCCCAGCAGTTTCAGCGCCAGTCCGAGATCCAGAAGGGATTCGATAGTGCCCTTTTCGGAATATCTGCTGCGGTAGAATGATAAGCTGCGCTGCAGGTTCTGCTCGGCTCTGGTGAGGCTCTCTACAGATTCTATAGAATAGTCGAGATCGGAGAGGTCGGTGTAGAATCTGGCTCTGAAGAGCTCGTACTGCGGATCTCCGTTCTCAGCGAGACGGTCAGCTTCGGCGCAGCATTCCTTGACGTAGTTATAGACTTTGTCGAACATCTCGTACTTCTCTTTTTCATTGCTGTAGATCCGTACCAGCTGTCCGTTCTCGACTCTGGCATAGATGAGCCTGTGTGCGCTGTAATGAGCGTTGTTGAGATCGCTCAGAAGATGCTCTTTCTCGTAGAACGGGATATCTTCCTTCACCTTCTCGATGTATTCAAGAGCTGTATCGTATCTTCCGGTGTCCCGGAACATGCGGTAAAGCATCATATTTATCCTCGGAGTGTTGAGCTCTGCCGCAGCTTCGCGGGTCTTGCGTATCCAGTAATCACGTGATGAGCTGGAATCCTGCTTATTAAGGAATGAGAAGAATCCCCACTTTTTATCGAGGTTTGAAGCGCGGTAGTCGAAGTACTTTACAGAAGCTTCAGTGAACAATATATATGAGTCCATATTCTTGTCCCTGTCTCTGCGCTTGAGTGCTATGCCGTAAGCCTCTGAATATAGCTTCTCGGCTTCAGCGCGGCTGCGGTCATTTCCGATGATATCCCGGGCTTCCGCATTGAGTGACAGTGCTTCGATGATATCCCTGTCGGTCTTCTCGGACGGATGCTCTTCGCCGAGCTTTCGTAGTGTATTAAGGGTATCCTGCAGTTTCGGCAGATATTCAAGAGTGTCGTAAAGAGACCTTTTGTCCAGTATCTGTTTTGAAAGAGCGAGTTCGGTCTCTGCGACAAGCAGTCTGATTTCTGGATCGGAAGGAAGGGAGGAAGCTCTGCCGGCTACCTCTCTCGCCGCAGCCCTGATATCGTCCAGCGGATCGGAGTACTCCTTCTCGTCGCAGTCTTCGGCGCATCTGAGCAGAACGTTGATCGCTTTCAGCCTGCGCTTCGTATCATCTGTCTCAGCGAGGATCTCATATGCGTCATCAGCACGTCTGCATGAGATGAGGATAGATTCCCTGTCACCGAAACGGTAGCCGACTTCCGCAATGCTCAGAAGAATGTCGGAGCGTGT
Organism: Oscillospiraceae bacterium; assembly: GCA_017828855.1. Classification (GTDB taxonomy): domain Bacteria; phylum Bacillota; class Clostridia; order Oscillospirales; family Ruminococcaceae; genus RUG11783. Next base: position 3,686 of record JAFZZV010000133.1, read on the forward strand.
CTTATCGTCCCTGACGCTGTCGATGTCACGGAAGATACCGTTCATCAGCGCTGCCTGGATCCATTCGTCATATTTAGTTGTTCCGAGTCCGGGGAGGACCAGGTCAGACAAGAGGTGATAGAGGGAGTCTTTATCCGTATCAAGATCACTGTCTGTAAAGGCTTTGATGATTTCTTCAGCTTTTTCGGTGTGAAGAGCGTCCGATACGGTAAATGCGGCTTCCGAGCGCATATACCCGGGCTGACCGTCAAGATGCGCCAGCATATCGGCCGCTTTCCCGTAGAGACCGCTGTTCAGCTCATGCCATAGAAGCTCGCCGTACCTTACGCTGTCCTCCTCGGGAAGAGTCTCCAGATATTCCGATATACTCATGTGATACTTCGTGATATCGCCTGAATCCCTCAGAACGCCGCTCCTGATACATCCGTGCATATAGTCGAAGCGGCCGTCCTCTCTCATGATGAAGAGGTCGTTCATGTAGTTGATGAACTGAACGAGATTCAGCTCTGTCATGGAGTATCCGTCATGCCTTAGAAGAGCAGTGATATCCTCAGACCTCAGTCCGCTTCTGGATACGGCTATGTATCTTGCGGCTTCACGCATCATATCCGAGTCGATCTTTTCTCCCGCAGCCATGAGCAGCTCAGCCGCCATTCCTTCAAGATCGTCAGGAAGGGAGCTTATAATCCCGGAAAGATAGCTGTTGATCGCTTCTATACCGCCTCCGTCTTCACTGATCTTTGCGAAGTCCTCTGCGTCTAGAAGAGTAAGCCTGGAGACTGCCATATCAAGGTACAGAGGATTGGAGGAAGATTTCTTAAGCGCGAGCTCCGACTTGATGGGATCGGAGAGCTGCTTTCCGTTTCTCGCAAGAGTGCCGTCGATCAGACTGTACAGCTCAGGGACATCCGGCTGCGACATCA
>JAFZZV010000134.1 GCA_017828855.1 Oscillospiraceae bacterium
AAAAAAAGAAGAAGCAAAAGATTGTTTCGGAAGAGGAAAAGCAAGAACAGGAAGCATTTCCTGCGAAAAAGAAAGAAAAATCATTTTTTGAAAATATAAGACAGAGATTTGAGAAGCTAACTACGGAGAAAGAGAAGCCAGAAGCACTTTCAGAAGAAGAACAGAGCCCAAAAGAATCCTCGGACGAGAAGCTTCTAAGCTCAGAGGAAGTTCCAGCTGAGAAGAAGCAGAGATCGGAGGAGATTCAAGAGGAGAAGGAAAAAGAACCAGAATCTTTTCCGGAAGAGAGCATACCGGAACCTAAGAAGATCTTCAGAAGAGAAGAAGAGCCCGGTCAGGAAAAAGAAAAACGCAAAGGAGTACGTATCCCGTCAGGCTTACTGATCATATTTACATTTCTATACTGGGAGATCCTGTTCAAACTGATAACAGTCAGATGCAATGATATTGCGGATTGGATGCTGACAGTCGCGATGATTTCCGCTTTCGGGTTGCTGATGTCCGCAATCGTTTCTCTGGCGGGAGAAAAAGCGGGTGCTGTCCTGACTATTGTTATAGAGGCGTTAGCTTACTTTATCTTTACGGGGCAGTATGTTCATTACCTATTCTATTCATCGTTCTTTTCGCTTTTCTCTCTGTTGAGCGGCACAGGACAGGTTGCGCAGTTTGCGGAGTCGATCTTTAAGGTGATGGCCGGGAAGGCCTTGAACATCTTCCTTCTGACATTTCCGCTTCTCCTGTCAGTGATCCTAATCGCAAGAAAGGTGGTAGAGTTCAGAAGGAGAAAAGTATGGATCGCGATCGCTACATCAGTATCAGTGCTTGTGTTTGTTCTGTTGCCGAAGTCTCTGAACAAAGACGACAGCAGGATGTACTCGCCGTACAAGGTATACTATGAGATCAATTCACCCTTCTACTCCGTCCGATATTTCGGTCTTGCCGAGATGATGACGAAGGATGTATACAGATATCTGACAGGATTTGAAGAAAAAACGGTCATCATCGTTCCTTCCGGCACAGAATTCATAGGCGATGATGAGAAAGAGTACAATGTAACGGATATAGACTTTTCAGGCATGTCTGCATCAGAAAGCAGGGAAACGATAGCTGCCATGCACAAATACTTCGCTTCTGTCGAGCCTACAGAAAAGAATGATTACACAGGTATCTTCGAAGGAAAGAACCTGATTTATATAGTAGCGGAAGCTCTCTGTTACGGCGGAATAGATCCCGATATGACTCCGACATTGTATAAGATGACAACGGAAGGGATAAACTTCACTAACTACTACTCTCCGCTCTACTACGCGAGTACCTTTGACGGTGAATACATGACGCTGCTCTCACTGATACCCAGTGACGGAGAGTGGAGCCTATACACTGCAAGGAACAACAGTCTTCCTTATTCATACGGGAACGCGTTCAGAAAGCTCGGATACAGATCGGAGGCGTACCACGGATGGTGGTATGATTACTACTACAGGGATGAGACGCATCCGAACCTAGGATATGTATGGAACGCGGTAGGTTCCGGTCTGGACGTTGATGCCAATTACTGGCCTCCGAGCGACGTTGAAGTAGTGGAAAAGTCTGTTCCCGAGTACATCTCAGATTCGCCGTTCATGGTATACTACCTTTCCATCAGCGGACATCTGGGATACACTTTCAGCGGCAACACAATGTCCACAAAGCATAAGTCGGAGGTAGCAGACCTGCCGTATTCAGAACCGGTCCGTGCATATTACGCCTGCCAGAAGGAATTTGATGATTCTCTGGCGCTGTTGCTGAAAGATCTTGAGGAACAGGGTATTCTGGACGACACCGTTATCGTGATCTCCAATGACCACTATCCGTACGGTCTTATGACCGATGAGATGGAGGAGTTCTGCGATTACATCGAGGACGAAAAGTTCGACATCCATAAGGGAGTGTTCCTGATATACAATTCTGCGACAGACGGGGAGCAGGTGGATACGGTGTGCTCGAGCCTTGACGCACTGCCGACAGTCAGCAACATGTTCGGCCTGGAATATGATTCCAGGCTGGTGATGGGTACTGATGTGATGTCAGAAAAAGAACCCGTTGCCATATTCTCGGACAGGAGCTGGAAGACTTCGAGCGGGACATATGACGCATCGACTGAGACGTTCCGAAAAGCCAGACTCGCGGAGATAGACAGCAATTATATCGACACGATCAAAAACAGGGTATATTATGCGTTCCTGATGTCGAAGTACATTCTGGAATACGATTATTACCGGCTGGTCAGTTGAGCGCTATTCAGGAGCAGTAAATGGATCTGATCTATAAACTTATATGTACTGTCATTTCCGGGATCTGCGGGTCAGTTCCTTTCTCGGCTGACGGACTTCGTTCCGTGGTCGATCATTTCCTGAATACGAGCACGGAACCCGATCCGTATGCTATGCTGTTTGTGATCGCGGGAACAGGAGCTGCTTTTCTTGCGAGATACTGGAGACGGGTCTTCGCAGCAGCTGCAGGATCTTTCAGGATGCTGTCAGGCATATGCGGAAAGGGGTTCAACTACTCAGAAGAGTCAACTCCGCAGCAGAGGGACGCAGTCATGTCTCTGATGTCCTTGGTGCCGACTGCTTCAGTTCTGCTCATAGGTGAAAGAATGACAGTAACAGCTGTAGACCGCGATATCATCGTAGAGGGAATATGTTTTCTCTTCTGCGGTGTTCTCCTCGCAGCGGCATGCAGGAATCCCGCCGGAGACAAATCAGACGGGACAGTGACGTTCGGCCACTCGCTTATCATCGGTGCAGCGAGTGTTCTGGGAATATATCCGGGCATCTCGGCGCTTTCTGCAGGTCTCTCTGCAGCTCTGCTTCTGGGATACGAACCCGGGTATGCACTGAGGCGGACGCTTATGCCGTCTCTGACTGTATCTCTGTTTGCAGTTCTGGCGCGGATAATGACTACAGCGCAGTTTATACCGGATGCCGCGATGTCAGCAATTACAGCGGCACTGTCTGCAGCTGCAGGGTTCGGAGCTATCTGGCTGACCGGATGGCTGCTGAAAAAAGAGAGATTATCGTTGTTTGCATATCTGTCGATCGTCCTTGGCCTAATTACAGTAATTCTCGGTACGGTCGAGACGGCGTCGGGCATGTCGATCGCAGAGCTCATCGCCGCGATGAAAGGGTGAAAAATGGCCGCTAAAAAGAGGGGAAGACCCAGTAAAAAAGAAGCGGAAAAGAAAAGACAGGAAGAGGTAAGGAAACGCCGGGAAGAGCAGAAGAGAGGCATAAGGACGGCAGTCCTGATGTGCCTGAGCCTGTTCTTCATGGCGCTTGTACTCGTAGAGGGTGAGAAAGCCTGGAAGGTCATGCACGATGCGTGCTTCGGGATCATGGGAAACCTGGCATATCTTATCGGGCCTGTGCTCATGATGCTGGGCATCCTTGAGGGCTCCGGCAGGAAGGTCGGTGCATTTGAAGCGTTCAAGTGGACGGCGCTTGCCCTGACCGTCTCAGGCATGACATACATCTTCTCCATTGCAAGGCCCACAGGAACAACATTCATTGAGATACTGAGCGATCTTTATCATATGGGCGCCGACAAGATCGGCACAGGGATAATATCAGCGCTTCTCGGATGGCCGCTGGAAAGATGGCTCGGAGAGCAGGGAGCGAAGATCACGATATCCGTTCTCACGCTGCTTTCCCTGATGTTCCTCACCGGAAAGACGTTCCTTGATTTCTTCCGTCTTCTGAAGAAATGGTTCACCACTATCAGGGACAACATAAGGCTTGCAAGACAGGAAAAGAGACTTGAGGAAGCGCGGAGGTTCGTGGAAGCCACGAGCCTCGAGAACCTCAGGCAGGCTGACGATTTCGAAGAAAAGGCAAAACGCATCGATATCCCTCTCGGGAGAAGAAAAAAGGCGCAGGACGTGTCTCTTGACAACACGAGAGTCGGATTTGACCCGGGCCGTGAGAATACGGTATCCAAGCATCTTGAACCTCGCCCGGACTTTGACATAGACATGGGACCCGATTTCGACCCTTCTGCGGAAGGCATTGAACTTGATCCGACCGGTCCGGCCGGATCCGTAGTCAAAGAGGTCCTTGAGAAGGACATCTTTGCGGAGTTCGATCCGGAAGGCTCCGGTCAAACTATGGAAGAATACCGCAACGCGAGCACCATGTTCGCCGAGACGGAGCGCAAGATGAAGGAAGCCTCCGAAGCGAACGTCAAGATAGACGAGGAGGTCGGAAGGCTCGCTAAGAGCGCCGACGAGGAGTACCTCAAGAACGCTAACGCAGAGGCTGCAGTCATCAAGGAGAAAAAGCAGCCGAGGAACTACAGAAAGCCTCCGATATCACTGCTTCACAGGCAGGCGACAGGCAACGAGAAATCTCTGGAGACAGAACTGTCCCGCAATGCCGAGAGGCTCGTCGGAACGCTGGAGAGCTTCGGTGTAAGAACGCGGGTCACGAATATATCCAGAGGTCCTACGGTAACGAGATATGAACTTCAGCCCGAGATGGGCGTGAGGATAAACAGGATCGTCAGCCTCGCAGACGATATCGCGCTCAACCTTGCGGCGGAATCTGTCAGGATAGAGGCGCCAATACCCGGAAAGTCCGCTGTCGGAATAGAGATACCGAACGCCACCAGGCAGACCGTCGCTCTCAGGTCGATAATAGAGAGCGAGGAGTTCCAGCATGCGTCCGGATCTCTCACGTTCTCTCTCGGAAAGGACGTCACCGGAGCTGTCAAAGTAGATGATATCGAGAAGATGCCGCATCTGCTCATCGCCGGAGCTACCGGAATGGGCAAGTCAGTATGCATCAACTCCATCATTCTCAGCCTTCTGTACAAGTGTTCTCCCGATGACCTGAGGCTGATACTCGTGGATCCCAAGATGGTCGAGTTCGGGAGCTACAACGGGATACCGCATCTCTACATGCCGGTCGTGACAGATCCCCGCAAAGCGGCGGGAGCTCTGGGATGGGCAGTGTCCGAGATGCTCAAGAGATACCGCACCTTCAGCGAGAGCGGGTGCAGGGATATAAC
>JAFZZV010000135.1 GCA_017828855.1 Oscillospiraceae bacterium
CATCACCCCGGCTTCGTGGAAGAAGACGAACGCAAGGACTGCAAGCACAGCGCACACGGTGCAGATTCCGAATACCATCATGTTCTCAGTCCTCCTTCAGTTCCCGTTCCAGCCGTGACAGCAGGTTGTTGTTGTGGAAACCGATTCCGTACCAGTCCGCATCGTGGTTGACGGACGGAAGCAGCTGCTGTACCTGTTTGGACAGCTCATACGCCTTCTGGTAATCCCCCAGTCCGTCATATGCGTTGGCAGCGGCATACAGGAATGAGACGTTGGTCGGATCCGCGCTGATGCATGCCTGATAACAGTTCTTTGCTGTCTCGTAGTCCCTGTCTTCAAACGCCATATTGCCCTTAAAGTATTTTGCGAAGATAAGATCGGGCCGCATCTCCAGCACGGCATCTATCTCCTGTCTCGCCTGTGCGCGTTTGCCGTCAATATTGCTCGTTGCCGTATATCTTGTGGACAGCGCGTCGAGGTAGTGACGCACGAACGGGGAAAGAGCTTCCTTTTCCTCTTCCGGCAGGCTGTCATAGAAACGGTACTCGTAATCCGTATAGTACGTATGGTCGTTCGTCGTGGCGTACATGGCGAACATGTAGAAGAAGCTCTCGTCTTCATAGAGCCGTTTCCCGGTGATCTCCCTGTCGAGGAGCCTTTCCGCCGAATCCTCAAGAAGCTCAAGCACTTTCTGGTACTGGCCGCTTTTCAGCGCACCTTCGCCGTAGTAGAAAAGAACCCTTACATCATCACTTCCCTCAGCGATCATCTTTTCCGCAAGCGCAAAGCATTCCTTCCCCTCGCCGAGGTTCGAAAGGCATTCGATCTTCAGTCTGTCGATGTAATGATTCACATCGTCATCTGTGCTTCTGGGAATACTGTTGAGGTATTCCAACGCTTCCTTGTACTGCCTCAGAATGATCATCTGTTCTGCCGAGAGCGCTATCGCATTGTATTTCTCGGCCTCGGTGCTGTCCTTCTCCATGAGGTTCACAAGTGCCGCTACCCTCTCCTGAGTACGGGCAGCATAATTGTTGCTGTCATCCGTTGCGGCAGCAGCTACAACGACCGCCGTATACTGAAGGCTCGCGTTTTCCGGATACCGTTCCGCAAGGTCAAATATCTTGTTGACTTCGGAAGACCCGATCCCCTTGCCTTTCTGCAGATCAAGGATCATGCGGGCATCACTCTGGAATTCGCCAATGAATTCATAATCCTGCTTCATCTCACTCGCGAGCGAAGCAGCCCCCTCTTTATCCGGCGGTATCTCCGGAAGCGGACACTCAAACATCGACAGCCCCGCCATCTCGAAAGCGATCTCTCTTTGCCACGCTCTCTGGACCTCGGTCATCTCACTACGGTCCATCTTCGAGTACCGCGTCAGAAGCAGCGCCTTGAGGTTCACATCCATCGGGGTCTCGCTTACCGCCTTTTCAAGCACGGCAGCGTCCTCGGACAATGCGTCATACATTCTCCACAGTCTTGCGTCGCCGGTCTTGCGCGCGTATTTGTAAACGCGCTGGGCATCCTCCTCCCCGAACGCCTCCATGCCGTCCACCAGATCCATGATCTGCTGGCTGTAATACACCGCGTCACTTGCGATGCCGTTGGAAAGAGCGTATGTGCTGAGGAACATATCGTCATCAAGCTGATTTATGAAATCCTCCCGCCAGGTGATCCTGCCTGCCTTTCCCATGATGAAGAACAGAAGCACGGAAAGAACGCCGAGCGAAGCGAACACTATGCTCCGGACCGGGTCGAGGTTCTTCTCAGCCGGGTATTCATCCCTGTTCCACTTGTCAGCGCTGCTGCTCATGGATCTTACCGTATGTGTCAGAATCAAAGCAGTGAGGCAGCTTGCCATAAGAGCGCTTCCGAATATCGCGGAGATCGATGCCTTGGCATGCAGAAGATGAATCACCGAATAATACAGTGTTGCCGCCGCAAGCGAGAACCACTCTTCGATCAGCCATACGATCCACTTCCACGGATGTTTCAGCAGCTGCAATATATGTTTTCCCAAGTCCAGCTGTCCGGATCTCATGGCAGCGATCCCCGAGTACAATGCCGCGGTAGCAAGAAGCGCAGCGACAAGGAGCACTGCAAACAGCGATAATACAGTGAATCCACCGCTGATGATCTTTTGCAGGAAGCCGTGCAGTGTCAGAACAAAAAGGATTGGTATAAGGGAGAGCCCTGCTCTCAACGCGCGGGACCCAATCGAACCTTTCTGCCCGTCAGCCAGGAAAAACACAGCGAAAACACAGAGGAAACCTATCACCCAGGATATGGTACCGAAGAACGAGACCTGCCTTGAGGAAAGGAAAGACTGACTGGAAAGCACCCCGATAGTGCAGCACAGGTCCCGCAGGAAGGTAAAAGCCGCTATGCCAAGCAGAATGATCACGGGGATGTACCTGTTCAGTGTGCCGTCTGCTTCTGTCCGCGCCATCCCGCCTTCCCGAGGCATCGGCTGTTTGCCATCCTTCTTCTCCGGGATCAGTTTTTTCAGAGCGGAGAAGAAGGAAGACTTTCCGTTCCCTCCCTTATCTTTATTACCATCACTCGGTGCAGTGTATCCTTCCGTCGATGTCTGACCGGAAGTCATGACCGGATACGCTTCTTTTTCAGAAGGGACCGTCTGCGACAGGTAAGGTTCCGGCGTTGCCGCAGCATTGTCTGCGATAACTCCGGAGTTTCCTGCTTCTATCTGCGGCTGCGGCTTCCCGCAGTACTGGCAGAAGAGGTCATCATCCCCTATCTGCTTTCCGCAATAAATACAAAACTTGCTCATGGGTATCTCCCTCAATAGATTACTGCTTTCAGACCGGACCGGAACCGTCCTGATCCGTGAAGAATCTGACGATGCTCTCTGTTCCCAGGACCGCATTCCTGTCCTCGATCGCAGGCGTTTTATCCGTGTCGTGACTGCACACCAGTTCGTGAATGCTTTGACAGTTCATGAGGCGAAGCAGTGTACAGGCCGTTCCGTATGCTTTGTCCATCCTGCCGTCGTCGCCGCCGACCAGTATGACCGCGCCTCTTTTGGGCTTCATGACAGGCTTTTCATTCCGGTAAGCAGCAGCGCAGTAGTATACCTGTAGTCTGCTTCCCAGGTCCAGCAGTTTTCCCGTCAGCTCCGAAAAGTATACAGGTGATTCAATGATGATATTGTCGCACTCATGAATACAATCATATACCTGCTGCATCTCATCCTCTATGGCGCAGCGGCGACTGTGTTCCCGGCAGTATCGGCAGTCCACACAAGGAGAAATGTCGCAGTAATACGCATCTACGGTCCTGCACTCCCCGGGCAGTTTTTGCGTCACTTCCCGGATAAGGC
>JAFZZV010000136.1 GCA_017828855.1 Oscillospiraceae bacterium
CGCTCCGCCAGGCAGTCAACGACTGGCTAAGGAGATGCCCGCAGGTGAAGTCTCACAGGCTCGGGCAGTACGGAGAAGGTGACACGGGAGTCACTGTCGTGGAGCTCAAATGATGCTGTGAAACGACGTGCTTCGGAGCGTAAAAGGACATCAGCGGACGCTCGGTTTTGTGTTTGTTTTGTTGACTTTACTTCGATAAAAAAGGATAATTATTTAATTGAAGGCTTTATTGCGATTTACTCATCTGGGAGGATAGTTGAAGCATGGGTATCATTAACTGGATCAAGGAGTTCTTCGGGATCGGAAACAACGACGATTATGACGGAAAGGACGAAGATGTCCTCCAGGACTACGACAATGTAGTGCCGAGGGACAAGAGATCTAAACAAAATGAGGATGCGCATAAGAAGGACAACAAGATAGTCAACATCAATGCTACTACCCAGCTTGAGGTGGTGCTCGTCAAGCCGGAAGCTTATGCTGACGGGAGCATCGTTGCGGATCATCTTATCAACCGCAGGACCGTCGTGCTCAATCTGGAGTCGACGAACAAGGAGGTCTCCCGCAGGCTCCTTGACTTCCTCAGCGGAGTGGCATATGCGATAGACGGACAGATCAAAAGGGTTGCGAACAGCACATTCATAATCACACCATACAATGTCGGTGTTGTCGGTGATATTCTGGACGAACTCGAGAACAGCGGTGTTTACTTTTAATTAGTATCGGAGGAGAAACATGCTTACTTCTAAGGAGATCAGATCAACTACTTTCGTGACCGTCAGGAAGGGCTACGCGATTGAAGACGTAGACGCTTTCCTCAACAAGGTGGCGGGTGAACTGGAAACACTTCAGAATGAGTGTGCCGCCATGCTCAAGGAGAAGGATGACGCCCTCGAGAGCGTCATGAAAGAGAAGAAGGAGGTAGAGGACAAGATGATGGTCCTCGCCGAAAAGGTAGAGGAATACAGGAATCAGGAAGATGTCCTCCACAATGCCTTCATCAACGCTGAGAAGATGAAGGAGAACGTTCTGAGCGAAGCCCGCCAGACCAGCGATATCCTTCTCAGGGACGCTCAGCAGAAAGCAGACAGGATCATCGAAGCAGCGACCGACAGAGTCACCACGGAAAACTCCAATTATGAGGCGATCCAGAAGGAAGTGACGAAGTTCAAGAACGCGATTCTTGATGCATATAAGAGCCATCTCGGCATGATCGCATCTCTCCCCGATACCGCCAGCGACGTGGAGCTCAAGTCAGCTCTCAGCGATGCCGGACGCGAGCTTCCGGAAAGCCCGGACGATGATCCTGACGACGACGAACTGATCGGAGAGGATCCCACTTTCGACGACATGATCGATGACGGCGATCTGGTAGAGGATCTGCTCGACGAGGCGGAGAAGAACATCGCAGGAGACGACGATCTCTCCGACGAAGAGGATGACGACCCGGACGAGGAAGACTAGACTGACGCCCGCAGGTGAGGAGGATGAGCCTCCTTTGAATGATTGACAGTTAGGAGACCATAGAGTGGAACTTGATTACAATAAGACGCTCAACCTTCCGCAGACCGACTTTCCTATGAGAGCTGGTCTGCCGGTCCGTGAGCCCGAATTTCTTAAGGACTGGTACGACAATGATCTTTACGGAAGAGCCGTAGAGAGGAACAAGGGCAACGAGCCGTTCATCCTCCATGACGGACCTCCGTATGCAAACGGTGATATCCATATCGGACATGCTCTCAACAAGATCCTCAAGGACTTCATCGAGAGGTTCGCCCTCATGGAGGGGAAGTATGCTCCCTTCGTGCCCGGATACGACACGCACGGGCTTCCTATCGAGCTGAGAGTGCTCAGGCAGCTGAACGCCGAGAACAGCACGATGTCCAAGGTCGAGATACGCAGGCACTGCAGGGAATATGCGCAGAAGTTCGTCGATATCCAGACGGAAGAGTTCAAGCGCCTCGGATGCCTCGGTGACTGGGACAACAGCTACAAGACCATGGCCAAGGAGTTCGAGGCTGAACAGGTCAAGGTTTTCGGTATGATGGCCGAGAAGGGCTACATCTACAAGGGACTGAAGCCCGTGTACTGGTGCTCTCATTGCGGCACTGCCCTCGCGGAGGCGGAGATCGAGTACAGTGACGATCCCTGTACGTCCATCTATGTGAGATTCCCGGCGACGGGAGACAACGGCTTCCTCGCCGAGCACGGACTCCCGCTGGAGAAGACATATTTCCTCATCTGGACTACGACTACCTGGACCATCCCCGGCAACCAGGGCATATGCCTCAACCCCGAGTTCGATTACTCTGTGGTCAGGATCGGCGACGAGTACTACGTGATCGCCACCGAGCTCGTAGAAGATACCATGAAGGCCGGTAACGTCACTGAGTATGAGACGGTCCTTCACGCGAAGGGCTCCGCATTTGACAATATCAAGAGCCGCCACCCGTTCCTCGACAGAGACACCGTCGTCATGACCGATGACTACGTCACACTCGATGCGGGCACCGGCTGCGTTCATAATGCCTCCGGACACGGTCTGGAGGACTTCGAGGTGTGCAGCAGATACGGCCTTCCGGTCATCGTTGTCGTTGACAGCGAGGGCAATATGACCGCGGAAGCCGGCGAGGACCTCAAGGGACTCACTACGGATGAGGCTACGCCCATAATCCTACAGAAACTGGTCGATACCAAGGCTCTCTTCGCAAGATCTGAGATCGTTCACCAGTATCCTCACTGCTGGCGCTGCCATGAGCCTGTTCTCTTCCGCGCCACCGAGCAGTGGTTCTGCTCCGTCAAGGGCTTCGCGGATGAGACCGTAAAGGCGATCAATTCCGTCAAGTGGATCCCGGACTGGGGCAGGGACAGGATGACGTCCATGGTCCTTGAAAGAACTGACTGGTGTATCTCCAGACAGAAATCATGGGGCGTCCCGATCCCGGCGTTCTACTGCAAGAACTGCGGGCACTATCACATCACCCCCGAGAGCATAGAAGCTGTCTCGGAGCTGTTTGACAGGGAAGGGTCGGATGCGTGGTTCATAAAGGATGCGTCCGAGATCCTGCCGGAAGGGACGAAATGTCAGTACTGCGGAGGCACGGAGTTCACAAAGGAAGAGGACATCATGGATGTCTGGTTCGACTCCGGTTCTTCTCACTTTGCCGTTCTCAGGCGCCGTCCGGAACTCGTATGGCCCTGTGATCTCTATCTTGAGGGAGGAGACCAGTACCGCGGATGGTTCCAATCTTCGCTCCTGACCTCTGTGGCCTGCACAGGTCAGGCACCGTACAGGTCCGTGCTCAGCCACGGCTGGACGGTGGACGAGCAGGGAAGGAAGATGTCCAAATCCCTCGGCAACGGCATAGATCCCAACGATGTAGTCAAACAATACGGCGCTGATATCCTCAGACTGCTGTTCGCTTCCTGCGACTACCATGCGGATGTCAAACTGTCACACGACATCCTCAAACAGCTGTCGGATTCCTACAGGAAGGTCAGGAACACCGCGAGATTTATCCTGGGCAACCTCTTCGATTTCGATCCCGACAACGATTCAGTGCCGTTCAACGAGATGGAGGAGATCGACAGGTATGCGATCGCGAGGCTCAATGAGGTCATAAAGACAGCGATCGGCTGCTACCGTGAGTATGATTTCAACGGCGTTTACAGGACTATACACAGTTTCTGCGACATAGATCTTTCCAACGAATATCACGATATCCTCAAGAACAGGCTTTATGTCGAGAAGAGCGACAGCAAAACAAGAAGATCCGCACAGACCGCTATCTACACTATCCTGTCTGCGGTGACCAGACTTCTGGCTCCTGTGCTCTGCTTCACGACTGACGAGATCTGGAAGGAGCATCCCGCCAGCAACAAGTTCGACCATTCTGCTGTTCTGATGAACAATATGCCTGAGCCCTACGATGTGAATTTCACTGACGCGGATATGGCAAAGTGGACCAGGATCCTCGAGGTCAGGAGCGACGTGATGAAAGCTCTTGAATCCGCAAGGACCGCAAAGGTCATCGGAGCCTCTCTCGAAGCCTGCGTCACGCTTCACGCGGAAGGCGAGGAACTGGAGTTCATCAAGTCTGTGGAGGGGTTCCTCAAGGACGTATTCATCACATCTGATGTCCACGTCACAGGAGAAGGCAAAGGCGAATTCGAAGGGGAGACCGTCAGCGTCGATGTTGAAAAGGCGGCGGGCGAGAAATGCGAGAGATGCTGGAGCTACAGCACCACGGTCGGTGAAGACCATGAACATCCCACGCTCTGCGCCAGATGCGCTGAAGTCATCAGATAACATATCGTCTTTTAACGGTGTAGCGATGGCATCATCGCTACACTTTCTCTTTTCGGAGGTCATCCTGTTTGTTCACCAATCTGCTTTGTGTCGCAGTGTTAGTTGCTGCCGACAGAGTGTTTAAAGCAGCAGCTGCTGCATATCTTACGGGAGAGGGCATCGTCCTCATTCCGGGCATACTCGGACTCAGGCTCCTTGAGGGAGGTAACACCGGAGCGGCTTTCGGACTGTTTTCCGGAAACACCGGGGCTCTCGCCGTGATCTCAGGAGTATGCTCTGCGCTGTTGCTCGTCATGCTTATCATCAACAGATTCGGTTACCAGGCGGAGAGATGGGGGTTCATCTTTCTCTGCGCCGGAGCAATCGGAAACCTGTATGACCGTGTTTTCATCGGTTCGGTGACGGATTATCTCGAGTTTCTTTTCGTCGAGTTTCCCATCTTCAATTTTGCCGACGTGCTGGTGGACGTAGGGTGTCTGCTGGTCGCGGTGTGCGTGTTCTTCCTTCCGGAAAGAAAAAAGGAGAGGAGACCCGCTGTGCCGAAAGAGGAGCCTGACGATGAGGAGGATTGAGATCGCCGTGCCGGATAGCCTTTCCGGCAAGAGAGCGGATTCCGCGCTTTGCTCTATGCTTGCGGACGAGTATCCGGAGGAGTCCTCTCTGTTCACCAGAAGTTATGTCCAGAAGCTCATAGAGGACGGGAACGTGACCCTGAACGGCACTGTGCTCAAGAAGAGCGGCAAACTGAGCCGAGGAAGCACGGCAGTGATAGAACTTCCGGATCCGGAGCCTGCTGAGGCCGTACCGGAGGATATACCTCTGGACATAGTCTATGAGGATGACGATCTTCTCGTAGTAAACAAGCCCAAGGGGATGGTGGTCCATCCCGCAGCCGGCAATCCCTCGGGCACGCTGGTCAACGCTCTGCTTTGGCACTGCGGAGAGAACCTTTCCGGGATCAACGGGACGAAGCGCCCCGGCATAGTACACAGGATCGACAAGGACACCAGCGGGCTTCTTGTCGTGGCTAAGAACGACAGCGCTCACATTAAGCTGTCTGAGCAGGTCGCTGCACATACGATGACGAGGATATACAGCGCCGTGGTATATGGAAGGTTTCCCGACAGCAGCGGTATAATAGATGCGCCGATCGGGAGGAGCCAGAAGGACCGCAAGAAATTCGCAGTGACCGAAAAGAACTCCAAGGAAGCAGTCACCGAATACACGGTGATAGAGGAGATCGGCAATTTCACATACCTGGAACTCAGACTAAGGACGGGAAGGACCCATCAGATAAGAGTCCACATGTCGAGCATAGGGCATCCCGTTGCCGGGGATCCGGTATACGGCCCCCAGAAGGTCATAAAGGAACTCAGGGGGCAGTGCCTCCATGCGGGAGTCCTGGGATTCATCCACCCGTCGACCGGTGAGTATATGGAATTCCGTTCCGGGCTTCCCGATTACTTCACTTCTTTTCTAGACAGGCTCAGGAGATCACAGAATGCCTAATCCGATCAATGATTATCTCGTGGTGAGCGATATTGACGGGACTCTGCTCCAGGCGGGGTACGGAGTGCCCAGAAGCAATCTCGAAGCGATCGAACGTTTTGTCGAACGCGGCGGGAGGTTTACCGTGTGCACCGGAAGAGGCGTCGAATCCGTCAGCAGACTCACCGACTGGGTCAGGCTCTCTGCCCCGGCTGTGCTGTGCAACGGGACATACATCTATGACTTCTCGACCGGAAAGGCGCTTTATTCGGATCCCATGGCTCCCGAAGCCAGAGACATAGTCAAGGATCTGATCTCATTCTTTCCTGAACTCGGAGTTGAGATCATTGCGGAACCTGTGGTCTATGTTCCCAGGATGAATGCGGAAGTCAGCAGTCATCTTGAGCGCCAGCACATGAGGTACATCATGTGCGATATCGACGACATACCGGAGAGATGGAACAAGGTGGTTTTTCTCGCAAGGCCTGAGATCCTTTCATCACTTGAGAAATATGCGCTTAACCAGACCGGGCTTGGCGGAGTCTTCAGCATGTTCAGCTTTATGAGACCGGGACCCGAGCTCGTGGATCTCGTTTCCAAGGGGATGAACAAGGCGACCGGGTTCGTGAATCTCTGCGAGCTGATCGGTCAGGATATCAACAACACGATAGTCATATGCGACTATTACAACGACCGTGAGCTCATGAGGGTCGGAGGGATAAAGGTCGCCGTTGCGGATGCGCCTGCAGAGATAAGGGCGATGGCCGACATAACGGTCTCATCCTGCCTCAGAGGCGGAGTCGGTGAGGTACTGGACAAGTTCGATGAGATCGTCGGGAACTATGAGCAGATCACATTCGACATTTTCTGAAGATACTGTTCTAAATACATATGCAATAACAGCGGGAGCGATCTAGATTATCGCTCCCGCTGATTGGTTCACAGCTGATGTGTATTCCGTTCACAGCACAGCCCTTATGTAATGGATCGGAAGTCCCATATCCATGAATTTCTCTTCGTGCTCGGTGATTATGGCCGGATCGATGCCGTGTGAGGCGTAATAGTCAAAGCACTCCTCATCGATCGAGTATCCGGCTTCGGCGAAGTATTCCAGAGAGTCGCGGTACAGACCGTCATTGTCCGTCTTGAACTCGACAGTACCGCCTTTGCGGAGGAAGCTCTTATAATTCTCGAGCTGCCTCGTGTGAGTCAGCCTTCTTTTGTGATGCGGAGGTTTCGGCCACGGGTTGCTGAAATTGAGAATTATTTTTCCCACCTGGTCATCCTCCGAGAAGGAGCTCAGGATCCTCTCGGCGTCCATCGAGAGGAGGATCACGTTGTCAACGGGCTTTCCGGCTTCTTCAAAAGCGCTCTCGAGGTTCCTTCTCGCGTATGCAAGCATGAGGCTCTTTATATCCGCTCCTATGAAGTTGATTTCCGGGTGTGACGGAGCCATGCCGGAGAGATACAATCCCTTTCCGCATCCTATCTCGAGCCAGATCGTGTTGTCGTTTCCGAACGCTTCTCTCCAGCGTCCGCGATACCTGCCGAAGTCACTGACATAATAACTGCAGCCCGCGAGTTCCGGGGCTGCCCATGGCCTGTTTCTGAGTCTCAATGAGTCTGTACCTCTTTTCAGTTCGTTTGCACTGTCTTATTCCTGCAGAGTGAAGGATCTCTCAGGTCGCTGATCGAACAGCCGAATGCAGATGCACCTCACTCGACCGGGTTGAGTTTATAGTAGAATTTGAGATCGCAGTACTTTCCGCCGTAAAACAGTTCCTCTTTTCGGATGCCGTCCTCGGGGATCATACCGCACTTCTGCATGACTCTTCCGGAGGCGGTATTTTCCAGAATGTGCGAACACACGATCTTGTGGATGCCGCGTGAAAAGAGGAAGTCGATGACGGCAGAGAGCGCTTCGGTCATATAGCCTCTGTTCCAGTACTTCTTTCCCAGGGCGTATCCTATCTCGGT
Organism: Oscillospiraceae bacterium; assembly: GCA_017828855.1. Taxonomy (GTDB): domain Bacteria; phylum Bacillota; class Clostridia; order Oscillospirales; family Ruminococcaceae; genus RUG11783. Next base: position 7,775 of record JAFZZV010000136.1, read on the forward strand.
GGTGCGGAACACCTCATCAGCGGAACTGCACTGATGTATCATCCCTATCACCTCTCCGGAAGAGCGCTCGATTATTGCAAATCCGTATCTCTTTGCCGATGCATAGTAATCGACGATCCTGTCTATGGAGAAGCCGGACCTGGACGGTGCGTAGTTCATGATGTAATACCTCAGTACATCTTTGTCATGTGCGATGTTCTGATATATGCCGTCAGCGTCGCTGTATCTCAGCGGTCTGAGGATAAGGCTGGGCGTTTCAAGGCGCACCGAAGCATCGTATGTGAGGTCCATTTTTTTCTCCTTTCAGTACGCTCAGCAGCAAGCTTTTCAGGGCCTGCCGGAGGCTGCTGTCAGTTTGAAAACGATAATATAGAAAATTATAATATTATCGGAGGAATGTGACCATGGCCAATTATTCGATTTCGATAGAAAGCTTTGTTCAGGCGCTCAAACTGGAAGTGGTCTACGCGCCGTCTCCGCTGGATGAACTGTTTCTGGATACGGCAGAGATCAACAGGCCGGGCCTCATAATAACCGGTTTTACAGAGCATTTCGACCCGCACAGGATCCAGATCATAGGCCTGATGGAACAGTCCTATCTGGACAAGGAGACGCCGGAGGAGAGATATGAGTCCCTTGAGAGGATATTCTCCAGGCGCCCGTGTCTCGTTGCGGTGACGAGGAATCTCGAGATATACGATGACGAGCTGAAACTCGCCAAGGAATATGCTGTGCCTGTTGTCCGGACCGGAATGAGGACATCCGACTTCATGTCCGCAGTCATCGGGCATCTGAATGTCGAGCTGGGACAGAGAGTCACCTGGCACGGCGAACTGATAGAAGTCTACGGAACCGGTATCCTGATCATCGGGGACAGCGGCATCGGAAAGAGCGAGACTGCTGTCGAGATGCTCAAGAGGGGACACAGGCTGGTCGCTGACGACGCGGTCGAACTCCGAAGGGTCTCAGAGATCAGCATAGTGGGTTCTGCTCCGGAGAACACCAGATATTTTATGGAACTCAGGGGTATAGGGATCGTAAACGTAAAGCAGCTCTTCGGAATGGGAGCTGTCAAGGTCAGCGAGAAAGTCGACCTCATCATCAAACTGGAGCCGTGGGATTCGGACAAGTCATATACGAATTTCGGCGGCGAAGAGGAGACGCTCGATATTCTGGGAATCAAGATACCGATGATAACCATACCGGTCAAACCGGGAAGGAACCTTGCCGTCATCCTGGAAGTCGCGGCGATGAACTACAGGGACAGGCAGATGGGATACAACGCAGAGCAGGAGCTGCTGAGCTCTCTCGGGCTCACTCTGTGACGGAGGAAATGATTTGGATCAGAAGGTGACGGAAGCACTTCGGAGAATAGAAGGCGTAAGTGTGGATGAGAGCGGGGAACTGTCACTGCTGACCGGTTTCAGGACCGGCGGCCGAGCGGTGACGGTCTCTGCCGACAGCAGGGATGCGTTCCTTGAGGCGGTGAGATGCCTCAGGGAGAGCGGAACGAAGTATTTCATCCTCGGCAACGGAACGAACGTGCTGGCCATGGATGAAGGATATGACGGCGCGGTCCTGCTTACGAAGGAAGCACTTTCCGATATCACCGCTGACGGATGTACGATCAGAGCATCTGCAGGTGCGTCGCTCGCGGACGTGTGCAGAACAGCCTGCGCTGCCGGGCTAACCGGCCTGGAATTCGCGTACGGAATACCCGGATCGGTGGGCGGCGCGGTCTTTATGAACGCCGGCGCCTACGGCGGGGAGATGAGCGATGTCATCACCGAAGTTGAATACATGGATGAGGACGGAAGCATCGTCACCGCAGATGCCGGGGAGCTCGGGCTCTCCTACCGCAGGAGCGAGTTTCAGGATCACAGGGACAGACTTATCCTTTCCGCCGTATTCAGGCTTGAGAGTGGAGACAGCAGACTCATCGAAGAGACGATGAGAGATACGATGAATAAAAGGATAGAGAAGCAGCCGCTGGAATATCCCAGTTGCGGGAGCACGTTCAAGAGACCGCAGGGGAGCTACGCTTCAAAGCTTATAGACGAGTGCGGGCTCAGAGGATTCTCTGTCGGCGGGGCACAGGTCAGTGAAAAACACTGTGGATTTCTGATCAACAGAGGCGGAGCAACTACTTCCGACATCCTGGCGCTGATAGATGCCGTTAAGGCAAGAGTTAAAGAGATGACTGGATATGAGCTCGAGTGCGAGATCGAGTTCCTGAGATGAGACACAGAGGACAGAAATGGAACTGCTTATAGTTTCAGGAAGGGCGGGAGCCGGCAAGACGCAGGCTCTCAATGCGCTGGAGGACATGGGGTACTACTGCGTAGACAATGTGCCTCCGTCCATGATCCCTCTTTTCGCGGGGATGGCGCAGCAGCTGGGAAGGTTCCCAAGGGTCGTGGTGGTCACTGACGTAAGGACCGGCGATCCTTCCTCCGAGATAATGCAGTGTTTGAGCGAACTTAAGGATATGGGGATCCAGTACAAGGTCCTTTTTCTGGAGTGCGCTGACAAGGAACTGGAGAGGAGATACCGCGAGACGAGGAGAAGACACCCGCTAATGGGGGACGGTGACCGGTCGGTATCCGATGCCATCAAAAGGGAACGATACATGCTCAATGGCATTCAGGAGATCGCCGATTTCAGGATAGACACCTCCCGCATCTCCGTGAAACAGCTCCGCGAACAGATCATAAGCATGTTCTCCGGGGTGCAGGAAGATGTTATGAGCGTGAGGTTCATCTCTTTCGGGTATAAATATGGAGTTCCGGAAGAGGCTGATCTGATGTTCGACGTCAGATGCCTTCCGAACCCGTACTATGACGAAGCACTGAGGAACAAGACCGGGCTGGACAGGGAAGTTAGCGAATATGTCTTCAACTCGGATTCATCCTCTGTGGTGATATCAAAGGTCCATTCGCTGCTTGACACACTCCTCCCGCTGTACAGGGAGGAGGGGAAGACTCAGCTGGTGATAAGCGTCGGCTGCACCGGCGGACGGCACCGCTCTGTTGCGGTGGCAGAGGAACTAAGAGCGTACGTCGCTTCTCTGGGGTACAGTACATCAGTGACTCACAGAGATATGGGGAAGATCGTTTAATGAGTTTCAGTTCTGATTGCAAAACAGAGATAATGGATTCGGCGCAGTTCGAGAACTGCTGCCTGAGTTCGCATCTTTACGGCTTTCTGTGCTTCTTTCCCAGAGTCAGCGGTTCTGAGATGTACATCAACAGCGAGAACACGGGAATACTGACCTACCTGAGAGCTCTTTTTGAGAGAAACGGGGTCGTGCTGGGTGATGATGTCATCACAAAAGGCAGGAAGGTGAACACTCTGAGATGCACAGACCGCAGGATCTGCGAGAAGATAGTTTCTGACTTCTTTACCAGGGAAGACAGAATGCAGATGAGAATCGACACCGATCACTTCCTGTGCCAGAATTGTGCGAGAGCCTTCATAGCCGGAGCCTTCCTGGCATCCGGTGTGATCAGCGAACCTCAGAAGGGATATCACCTGGAGTTCTCGACACACAGACAGAGGATAGCGGATGACCTCGCCGGCTTGCTGAAGACTCAGGGCTTCGAGGTCAAGCAGTCAGTTAGGGGATACGATTCGCTGGTCTACGTCAAGGATTCGTCCATGATCGAGGATCTGCTGACCTTCATGGGAGCTCCGCTGTGCTCTATGCGCCTCATGGAGGAGAAGATCGTAAGAGACGTCCGCAATCAGGTCACCAGAAGGGTGAACTGCGAGAATGCGAATATGGGAAAGGCTGTAGCGGCAGCCTACAAGGACATAGAACTGTTTGAGAGATTCTTCTCAAAAGGCGGGAGAAAGTATCTGAGCAACGACCTGCTCAAGGCGGCAGATCTGAGGATCGATAATCCGGATCTCTCGCTGGGAGAGCTGGCGGAGCTGTCGGATGACGGGATAACCAAATCGGGAATGAGCCACAGACTGAGAAAGATCAGGGAGACTGCAAGGGAACATCTTGATGAGCGCGGAGATTAAAAGAGAAGATTTCGTGCACCTCCATCTGCACACCGAGTTCAGCCTTCTGGACGGTGCGTGCCGGATAGACCGCCTTATGCAGAAGATCAGGGATCTCGGACAGACTGCAGTGGCGATCACCGACCACGGTGTGATGTACGGCTGTGTGGATTTCTATAAAGAGGCAAAGAAGCACGGTATCAAGCCCATCATAGGAAGCGAGGTCTACGTTGCGCCGCGCTCCCGCAGGGATATGGTGTACAAGATAGACAGCACGCCCTATCATCTGGTCCTGCTGTGCAAGAACGACACCGGATACAGGAACCTGATAAAGATGATAAGCATCGCGAACCGCGATGGATTCTACAACAAGCCCAGGGTGGACCGCGAACTGCTGGAACAGTACCATGAGGGCCTGGTATGCCTGTCCGCGTGCCTTGCGGGGGAGATACCTCAGGCGCTGCTGGCCGGTGACTATCAGAGGGCCGAGGAAGCTGCAAGGTACTACAGGGACCTTTTCGGAGAGGGCAATTACTATATAGAACTTCAGAACCACGGGATAGAGGAGCAGATCAGGATCCTCCCTGACCTTATAAGGCTCGCGAGGGAACTCGGCATACCGCTGGCAGCGACGAACGACTGCCACTATATCGACCGCTCCGACAGCGAGATGCAGCACATACTGATATGCATCCAGACGAACCATACCATCGACGATGATGACGTCATGGAGTTCAAGACCGATCACTTCTACGTGAAGTCCACCGAAGAGATGGCTGAGCTTTTCGGGGCAGTACCGGAGGCGCTGACAAATACTAAGAAGATAGCGGACATGTGCAACTTCGACTTCGAATTCGGTGTGACGAAGCTGCCTTACTTCTCCACACCGGACGGAAGCGACAACCTGGATTTCTTCAACAGGCTCTGTGACGAGGGGCTCAGAAGGAGATACGGCGAACATCCCGACCAGTCCGTGATCGACAGGCTTGAGTACGAGAAGTCGGTGGTCACACAGATGGGATATGTCAACTACTATCTCATCGTTTGGGACTTCATAAACTATGCCAAGGAAAACGACATCCCGGTCGGGCCTGGGCGCGGGTCCGGAGCCGGGAGCATCGCGGCATACTGCATGGGGATCACCGATCTGGATCCTATCAGATACAATCTCATATTTGAGCGCTTCCTGAACCCCGAGAGAGTCAGCATGCCAGACTTCGATATAGATTTCTGTTACGAGAAGCGTTCCAAAGTCATTGAATATGTCACCGAGAAATACGGCGCGACCCATGTCGCACAGATAGTCACCTTTGGGACAATGGCTGCCAGACTGGCTGTCCGGGATGTCGGAAGAGTACTGGGGATGCCTTACGGACAGGTGGATACTGTCGCGAAGCTGATTCCACAGGAACTCGGGATAACCATAGACAGGGCGTTTGAGCGGAAACCTGAGCTTAAGCAGCTGTATGAGTCAGACACACAGGTCAAGCGGCTGCTGGAGCTGTCCATGAAGATCGAGGGCATGCCGCGGCACGCATCAACGCACGCTGCGGGAGTCGTCATCACCAGGGATGAGGTAAGCGACTATGTCCCGCTCGCAAAGAACGAGGATAGCTTCGTCACCCAGTTCACCATGACCACGCTTGAGGAACTGGGGCTGCTCAAAATGGACTTCCTCGGTCTGAGGACACTGACAGTCATAGCGGACTGTGAGGACGAGATACAGAAGAAGGATCCGTCTTTCAGGATGAGCGAGATCTCCTTTGATGACAGCGAGGTGTACGCGATGCTGGCGCAGGGAAACACCAGTGGCGTGTTCCAGCTGGAATCCGGGGGAATGAGACAGCTGCTCATCAATATGAAGCCGGAGAACCTTGAGGACATCATCGCCGTCATTTCTCTTTACAGACCGGGCCCGATGGATTCGATCCCGACTTATCTGGAGAACCGCAAGCACCCGGACAGCATCAGCTACAAGACCGAAAAGCTGAAGGATATCCTGGATGTCACCAACGGGGTGATAATCTACCAGGAGCAGGTCATGCAGATCTGCCGCGAACTGGCCGGATTCAGCCTCGGAAAGGCTGACATCGTCCGCCGCGCCATGGCGAAAAAGCATAAATCCGAGATGGAGGAGAGCGGAAGGGAGTTCGTGGATGGATGCCGGCAGAACGGCATCAGCGAAGAGGTAGCCCAAAGCCTTTATGACGACATGGCTTCCTTCGCTTCTTACGCGTTCAACAAATCGCACGCGGCTGTGTATGCGGACGTTGCGTATCAGACAGCCTATCTCAAATACCACTATCCTGTTGAGTTCATGGCTGCGCTGATGACCAGCATCATAGACAGGACCGATAAGGTCATCGAATACATCGCGGAATGCCATTCGCTGGGCATTGAGCTCCTGCCTCCCGATATCAACAGGAGCAACGCGGGATTCACGGTCGAGGACGGGAAGATCAGGTTCGGCCTGCTCGCCGTGAAAAACGTGGGCAGGAGCCTTATTGATTCCATAGTAAAGGAGAGGGCGAACGGACCGTTCACGACATTCGTGGGCGTTTATAACCGCCTTGAGTCCAACGAGCTCAATCGCAGAGCTGTGGAGAACCTCATCCGCTCCGGAGCGATGGACTGCCTTGGCAAATCCAGAAAAAGCATGATGCTTGCGATCGAGATCGTCTCTAAGGCGGTCGAGAGAGAAAAGAAGGACAGCATAGAGGGACAGATCAGTTTCCTGGACCTTGAAGATACCGGAACTGCGGAGAAATACACCGATGAGATGGTCACGGACATGGGAGAGTACTCCCAGGACGAGATCCTGAGAGGGGAGAAGGAATCCACCGGGCTCTATTTCTCCAGCCATCCCCTCAGGGCGTATTCCGATCTGATGAAGAAGTATGCGTTTTCCGATGTGGCTTCGGTGATTGCAAGGGGAGAGGAACTTGACGGAAAGACCGTATCGGTGCTGTGCGAGATAGAGTCTGTTAGGACCAAGGTCACCAGGAACAATGAGACGATGGCTTTCGTCAACATTGAGGACATGAGCTCCACGATGGAGATGCTCGTATTTCCTAAAGTGCTTACCCAGTATGCCTCCGTGATCAGGGAGAATTCGATCGCCGTAATGACCGGGAGGATCTCGGTCAGGGAGGAAGAGGAACCCAAGTTCCTGCTGTCGGAAGCATATCCTGTGGATGAGTACATCAGGATGAAAGGCGGCACTGCAGGCTCAGAAGAACCCGAAAGGGAGAAGGACAACAGGAAGAAGACGGTATATCTACGCCTGGAAGGCAGGGACGACCCGCGGATGGAGAGGATCTCCGCCCTTCTGAGACTGTTTTCGGGACAGAACCCGGTGCATATCTATTATCAGGACACCAAGCAGCAGGTCATCGTGCCGCAGTCCATGTTTGCCGATGACAGCGACGGACTCAGGGAGAGGCTCTGCAGAGTCCTCGGAGAAGAAAACGTAGTCTACAAATGACCGTGAACGGAGGAGTATAAATGTCTGTTGAGATCAAGACCATAGGGATACTTACAAGCGGCGGTGACGCGCCGGGGATGAACGCAGCCGTCAGGGCTGCGGCCAGGACCGCGATCTATAAAGGAATGCGGGTCTTCGGCATAAGGAAAGGATATGCGGGACTTCTTGCAGAAGACATGTTCGAGATGAACATCAGAAGCGTGTCTGAGATCCTGCACAGGGGCGGCACTGTCCTGTTCACAGCCAGGAGCCAGGAGTTCAACACCCGCGAGGGAGTGCAGAAAGCCAAGGATATCTGTGTCAAGAACGGCATCGACGGTCTCATATGCATCGGAGGTGACGGCACCTTCCGCGGAGCGCGTGACCTCTGCAGACTGGGAATACCCTGCGTGGGAGTTCCCGGTACTATCGATAACGACATCGCATGCAGTGATTACACGATAGGTTTCGATACTGCCGTCAATACAGCGGTAGAGATGATCGATAAACTGCGCGACACGATACAGTCTCATGCCAGATGTTCTGTAGTCGAGGTCATGGGACACGAGGCGGGCTACATGGCGCAGTGCATAGGTGTCGCATCCGGCGCACTGATGACGCTTGTCCCGGAAGTCAAATACGACCTGGACAGGGACGTTGTCGAGAGGATCCTATATACGCAGAGGAGCGGAAAGAGCCATTTCATCATAGTCATGGCGGAAGGCTGCGGAGACTCACAGGACGTTGCGGATTTCATCCATTCCAGAACAGGCATCGAGACGCGTGTGACCGTTCTCGGACATGTGCAGAGAGGCGGGATACCCACCGTCAGAGACCGCGTGATGGCGACAGAGATGGGAGCCAGGGCAGTGGAACTTCTCGAGAAGGGGAAGGGCGCCAGAGTCGTGGCATACAAGCACGGAGAGATAATGGACTTTGACATAGAAGAGGCGCTTGAGATGAAGAAGAGCCTGGATCTGAGCGTGTTCGACATGGTCAAGATGATCTCGCTGTGAGAAACACCGCGGTAAGCTGAAAGGAGAGCAGGATAAAAAGCGTTTTACGTTCGCTATCCTGCTTGTTTTTTGACATGGACAGACAGAAAGCAAAAGAGAGAATAGAGTATCTGAGGGCCTTTCTTGCTGAGAATGCAAGACTATATTACGAACTCGACAGTCCTGTGATCGAGGACGAGGAATACGATGCCCTCAACCGTGAGCTTGAGGAACTGGAGGCTGAATTCCCTGAATTCGCTTCCGGAGAATCGGTGACCTCACAGATAGGGGGGAGAGCCTCGGCCAAATTCTCAAATGTACGTCACGAGGTGCGTATGGAGAGCCTTTCCGACGTATTCTCGCATGAGGAAGTCGTTTCCTTTGTTGAGAAGATGACTGAAAGCGTAGGAGATACGGTGTTCTCGGTGGAACCCAAGATAGACGGCCTTTCGGTGTCTCTGGAGTATGAGAACGGAGTCTTCGTCAGAGGCTCGACCCGCGGTGACGGGACGGTGGGTGAGGACGTGACTGAGAATCTTGCCACGATAAGGACCATTCCCATGAAAATACCGTCCGACATCGCGCGGCTGGAGGTCAGGGGAGAGGTATTCATGCCGAGGAAGAGCTTCGCGGAACTTGTTGCCGCCCAGGAGGCGGAAGGGATCACTCCGTTCAAGAATCCGAGAAATGCCGCCGCGGGATCTCTCCGACAGAAGGACGCGGAGGTGACCAGGAAGAGGAACCTGGACATATTCATCTTCAACGTACAGAGCACTTCAGAAGAGCTCCCGGGGCACATAGAGAGCCTCGATTGGCTAAAAAGCATAGGCTTTAACGTCATACCTTCGTATGTCAGGTGCAGGACCGCCGGAGAAGTGCTCGAGGAGATAGAGCGCATAGGAAGCGTGCGGGGAGACCTGGAATACGACACGGACGGGGCTGTAGTGAAGCTCAATGATTTCGGACAGCGCAGACAGCTCGGATCCACCGTGAAGGTGCCCAGATGGGCAATAGCCTATAAATACCCGGCTGAGATAAAGGCCACCAAACTGCTGGACATAGAGGTCACGGTCGGAAGGACCGGAGTCCTCACACCGACTGCCGTGTTTGAGGCTGTCCAGCTTGGAGGAACCACGGTGTCAAGGGCAAGCCTCCACAACCAGGACTACATCAGTGCTCTGGACATAAGGATCGGAGATACAGTTGAAGTCAGAAAAGCGGGAGAGATCATACCGGAAGTCATAAAAGCATACGGACATGCTCCGGGAAGCGCGACGTTCATGCTTCCTGACAGGTGTCCTTCCTGCGGCGAACCTGTCACCAGAGCTGCCGACGAAGCGGCTGTCAGATGCGTCAATCCGGAATGCCCGGGGCAGGCCGTGAGGAACATAATTTACTTCGCGTCAAAGGACGCCATGGACATAAACGGACTGGGGCCGTCCATAGTCGGCCAGCTGGCGGACGCGGGTCTCGTAAGGAACGCGGCGGATCTCTATTACCTGAGGAGGGA
>JAFZZV010000137.1 GCA_017828855.1 Oscillospiraceae bacterium
GGCTATGGGATTATCTGGAATGATGATCTTGACCTGTCCTGCGACGAGCTGTTTGAAAACGGCGAGACGGTCAAGACGCCCTTTGACGGGCTCATGGCCTTTACCGACGCCACCCAGCTTTGGGGGCTGAATGAGAGCACGCTGCGTAAGGCGATTGCCTATGGAAAGCTGGTCAACGGCGTGGACGCCTGTAAATACGGCAAGCAGTGGGTCATTTCAACCGAGGCTATGAAGCGGGAATATGGACAGCCGAGAGCGTTAAGAGAATAATGTGCAAGACAGAGAATGTTTCACAATGGTATGAAGATAAAAAGAATGTGCAGGAAATGCGAGAGTGGAATCCTGCCCTGAAAACATGGGAACGGGAGGTAATCGCTCATTTTCCTTCCAGCGCGAGACTCCTGGATATCGGCTGCGGCCTGGGAAGAGAAGCCTTCCATCTGGCCGATTTGGGCTATGATGTGGTGGGACTTGACATTTCACAAGAAGTGATCTCTCAGGTCAGGCAGCTGTCCGCGGAAAAGGGATGTGATATTCCGTTTATAGTCTATGATGGAAAGAAACTGCCTTTCCCGGATGATTCTTTTGACGTTGTGCTGATCTGGGCGCAGACCTTTGGCTTACTTTACGGAGAGGCGTTTAGGCGTGATTATTTGGCGGAATGCGGGCGTGTTCTGAAAACCGGAGGTCTGTTCAGCTTTTCGACACACGATTGCGATTACCTGAAAGCACAGTATCCCCATTGTCTGGATGGTCGCAGGTTTTATCCATACGCCGGATCGGAGATCTATTGGGAAGCCTTTGAAAGATCTGAGCTGGTGCAGTACGCCCGACAGGCGGGCTTTAACGTGATTCTTTGCGAAAAAGGAAGCATCTATAAGCCGGAGGACGGGACGATTTTGCATTGCCTATGTAGGAAACCGCAAGTCGATAAAGAAAACCAAGGAGGAAACTGATGGATTATCCACAGAAATCGCTCTCACTGTTATCACCCTTGATAACAAAATGATAACAGAAGGGGTGATAGGCTGGATAATATGGATAGATCAAGCAATCAAAGGAACTACGAACAGGACGAGCAATAATTCCTAAACGGAATCAGTTAAGTCCTATCGAGTGGGAATGAAACTTAACTGATTTGCGAGAACCCGAAATTCTATTCAGACAAAGGGATTTAGGGTTCTTTTTTGTCGTGCCGCAGCGGATCTGCAGAACTGTTTTCGGCGTGCAGTGACAACCGATCCGGAATTGCTTATTAATCTCGGTTGAGAGGTCAAGATCATATAGATTTGTCGATCTTCTGATGATATAATTTACGCGGTTTGCTATGCCTAGATCATCATTGATCCGCCGTCTCTCCTGCGGGGAGACACAAATCACATCAGTAATCCTTACCGTAGCGCCGTCATGTACGCCGCGGTAATCGTTTAGGAGGAATAATATGGAAAAGCTCAACGCTGCCTCTCTCGCAAAGCTGGATGCCATCGTAGAGGCACACAGGAATGAACGCGGACCTGTCATCGTTATGCTCCATGACGTGCAGGAACAGATCGGCTATGTGCCTTTTGAGGCTATGGAGAAGATCTCCGCTGCCACCGGCGTCAGTGTCGCCGAAGTGTACGGGGTCGTCAAGTTCTACGCCGCATTTACCACCGAGCCCAAGGGCAAGCACGTGATAAACGTCTGCCTCGGCACCGCCTGCTATGTAAAGGGCTCCCAGGCCATCGCCGACAACATCTCCAAACTCACCGGTGCTCCTCTCAACGGCACCAGTGCTGATGGTCTGTTCTCTCTGGACGCCACAAGATGCCTCGGCGCCTGCGGACTCGCTCCTGTATGCGTCATAGACGGAAGAGTCATCGGAAACTCTAACTCTTCTTCCGTCGTAACTGACGAGATAACCCGCATCATAAACGAAGAGAGAGAAGCGCAGGGGGCATAATAATGCTTACTTCCCGCATCGTTGAACTGCTCGGCGCGCAGCCGGTATTCATCGGGGACGAAGCCAATCTCAAAGCGGAGATCACTTACGCCTTTGCCACGGATCTCATGAGCGATGCGCTCGCGATGATCCTGCATTCTCCCGAGACCACGCTGCTGCTGACAGGTCTGTGCAATCCCCAGGTGCTGCGCACCGCCGATATGCTGGACCTCCGCACCATAGTCTTCGTCCGCGGAAAGAACCCGATGGACATCTGTGCCGAACTTGCGGGCGAGATGAATCTGAATCTCTATTCCACGAGTCTTACGATGTTCGAGGCCTGCGGAGTGCTTTACAATGCCGGCATGCAGGGAATCGAGAGATGAGCACCGTACTGCGTAAAGAATATGTCGTAGTGCGCGACGATTACGCCGGAGCCGGCAAGGTGAGCAGCGACGTGAAATCCACCCTGTCATCCATCGGAATACCGTCCCCTGTCCTCAGGAGGATCGCCGTTGCGTGCTATGAATCCGAGATCAACATGCTCATTCATGCTTACGGCGGAGACATAATCCTCGAGATCGGCGACGACGGTGTCATCCACATGACGTTCAGCGATCCCGGCCCCGGCATTCCCGACATAGAGAAAGCCATGACCCCGGGCTGGTCCACAGCCAGCGATAAAGCAAGGGAGATGGGTTTCGGCGCCGGCATGGGACTGCCGAACATAAAGCGGGTGTCGGATGAATTCGATATCACCTCCTCCCCTGAAGGAACTACTATCCAGCTTAGCTTTAAGGTGACATGATGAGAAAAAGCGTTGTCAGATATACCTTAGAGAGCTGCGCCAAATGCATGACGTGCATAAGAGCGTGTCCTACCAGTGCGCTCTCTATGTACAACGGGCGGATCAGGGTGGACCAGGAGAGGTGCATAAACTGCGGAAAGTGCATCAGTTCCTGCACGCACAAGGGCCTTCTGGCAAGCGGCAGTTCACTGGATGCTCTTAAGGACTACGATTACACCGTCTGCATGGTTCCCAGCGCTCTCATCAACGACTGCACCGATCTGGACCAGGCCGGCGAACTGTTCCACGCCATCAAGATGCTCGGTTTCGACGAGGTGGTGGATATATCTGATGTGGAAGGCGCCATACTGGAGGAGATGTATCTTATCTCCGACAATGCTGATGAGACAGCCAGCATCGCATCGTTCTGCCCTGTGGTCAATGCCCTGGTCAGAGACACCTACCCCGTGCTGCAGGCCAATATCACTCCGGTAAAATACCCGAGCGAGGTCGCAGCCGCCAGGATAAGAAAACAGCACGAAGGAAAGAACGTCGGCATATTCAATCTCTGCGAGTGCGAATCAAAACTGGCTCTCGCCAAGCATCCCTTTGATAATCCCGAATACGAGACGGACCACGCGTTGGCTATAGTGGACATCTTCCCCGCTGTGCGCAGGAACATGAGCGAAGAACGCGAAGACGTGTGCTTCTGCCCCGAAGGGCTACGGTTCAGCAACCCGGCCATGATGCTGCAGAAGGATGAATACCTCATCGCCGACGGTTTCGACAAGATCAATTCCGTCCTGAACATGGCTGAGTTCGGACTGCTGAACAAGTTCCGGCTGCTCCAGTTATTCCCCTGCTTCAACGGATGCATCGGCGGACATCTGCTGTTCGGCAACAGCTTTCTCACCAGGAACAACCTGCATCAGCTGACCAGCGAAAAGAGCAAGCCCGCCGCGGATCTCTCATTTGAAGAGATGTACAGCGAGGACGTTTTCACCAGAGATGAGGACAACCGCTCCTTTATGGAACGTGTGGAATGGTTCAAGAAGGTCAACGCCCAACTGGAACTGCTTCCCGGCTATGACTGCAGCGCCTGCGGCATGCAGACCTGCCGTCTCATGGCGGAGGAGATAGCTGAGGGACATAAAACTCTAAGCGACTGCAGAGTGCTTGCCGCCATGGAGGATAGAAAGACAAATGAAGATAACTGAACTGATAGAGAAGACAGGATGGAAGGTACTGGCAGGCGATCCCGCCGCATCCCCGGATGCGGAAGGTGTATACTGCGGCGATCTTCTCAGCTGGGTCATGGGAAACGGAGAACCCGGGCAGGTATGGATCACCGTACAGGTCCACCTTAACGTAGTTGCCGTAGCCATGCTCAGAGAATTCTCCTGTCTCGTAATAGCGGACGGAGCGGAACCCGCTCCCCAGATGCTGGAAAAAGCCGCAGAAGAAGGTCTCACCGTACTGGCCAGCGACCTGCCGGTTTACGAAACAGCCATCATGCTGCGCGAAGCCGGTATCTGATGTTTTACGATCTGCATATGCACAGCTGTCTCTCGCCGTGCGCAGAAGATGAGATGACACCTAACAACATATGCGGAATGGCCCTGGTAAAAGGGCTTCAGCTCATTGCCGTCACCGATCACAACTCTGTCAAACAGCTTCCCGCCGTAGCGAAGGTCGCTGCCGGGATGGGACTGAAGATGCTGTACGGCTGCGAACTGGAGACCTCCGAGGAGGTACATGTCCTCGGGCTCTTTGCCGAACTGGACGATGCAATGAGCATGCAGAACTGGATCGACTCGGTGATGCCGGTGATACCCAACGATGTGGATTACTTCGGCAAACAGGAGATAATGGACGAGAACGACTGTCTCACAGGCACCGAACCGAGGCTGCTGATCGTCTCACTGGAAGCCTCTCTTGAAGAGACCATCGACGCGATCCACTCCCACGGCGGAAGAGCTGTTCTCGCCCACGTGCTGGACAGAGTGAACAGCGTCACCCAGCAGCTGGGATTCATACCTCCCGGACTTGATTACGACGGTCTGGAAGTGAAGAACCTGGAACAGAAATCAAGGGTCCTTGAGACCCACTCATGGATCACCGAGGACAGCACCGAATGGTTCATCGATTCCGACGCCCATCGGCTGGGAGATATCTCGGAACCGGAGAACTACATGCGGGACAGCGTGTTCAGAAGACTGTGGGGTGATTCCTTATGATGGAAGATTTGGCCATGCATACGCTTGAGATCCTTATGAACTCAGTACATGCAGGAGCCAGAAACATAAAACTCGATATAACGGACAGTGCCGCAAGGGATGAGCTCCTCATCTCGGTGCTGGACGACGGGAAAGGGATGGATGAAGAGACTGCCAAAAGAGCCTCGGACCCCTTCTACACCTCCCGCACAACCCGGAAGATCGGAATGGGCCTTGCCTTCTTCAAAGGCCTGGCGGAGACCTGCGGAGGAGAGTTCAGACTCTCCAGCGAACCCGGGAAAGGGACCCTCGTGTCTGCGTCGGTCCAAAGGAGCAATATCGATACCCCGCCTCTAGGCGACATCGGCGAGATGATGATGGAGACCGTTCAGGCGGACGGGGATATCGATTATGAACTGACTTATGTCACTGACAGCAGCCGGTTCGAATTCAGTACCCAAGAGGCGAAGGAGATGCTGGATGGCGTCAGCATCCTGGAGCCCGGTGTCCTTTTATGGATAAAAGAATATATCAACGAGGGGATCAAACAAGTCAAGGAGGATATTGTATGAAGAGTCTGGAAGAACTTAAGAAGATCCGTGAAGCGGCTCTTAAGAAGGTAGAGATGCGTGAAGGCGGAAAGGACTACAGAGTCGTGGTCGGCATGGCGACATGCGGTATCGCGGCAGGAGCCCGTCCCGTTCTGAACCGTCTCGTCGAGGAGACCGCCAAAAAGGATTACAACTGCACTGTTTCACAGACAGGCTGCATCGGCATGTGCGTCTATGAGCCCATCGTGGAAGTCTACGGCAAGGAAGGCGAGCACACCACCTATGTGCACGTCACCCCGGATATGGCTGCCGAGATACTCGAGAAGCATATCGCCGGAGGCCAGGTGATCGAGGAATACACCGTAGCGGCTGCCGCCGCCGGCAATAAGGAGGTCTGACAATGTACCGTGCCAATGTACTGTGCTGTGCCGGCACAGGCTGCACCGCCAGCAACTCAGCAGGCATCGCCGAAGAGTTTGAGAGAGTCCTGAAGAATTACGGTCTCGAGGACGAGGTAAAGGTCGTCCGCACCGGATGCTTCGGTCTCTGCCAGAAAGGCCCCATCGTGGCGGTATATCCCGACAAGGTCTTCTACAGCCACGTGACGGTCGAAGATGTCGAGAAGATCGTCTCCGAGCATCTCTACAAGGGACGCGTCGTCAAGGAGCTGGAGCTCTCCGACGTGGATCTTGAGACCGGAGAGAAGATCCTGGACATCGACAAGATCAAGTTCTATGAGAAGCAGCAGCGCATCGCCCTCAGGAACTGCGGAAAGATCAATCCCGAGGATATCACTGAGTATATAGCCATCGACGGTTACGAAGGCCTCGGCAAGGCGCTCACCACCATGACCCCCCAGGAAGTCATCGATGAGATGAAGGCTTCCGGTCTGAGAGGAAGAGGCGGCGCCGGCTTCCCCACCGGCACGAAGTGGCAGTTCCAGAAGAATGAGCCCGGTGACGAGAAATACGTCATCTGCAACGCGGACGAGGGCGACCCCGGTGCGTTCATGGACCGTTCCATCCTGGAAGGCGACCCCCATGCAGTCCTTGAAGGCATGGCCATCATGGCTTACGCCGTAGGAGCCCATCTCGGCTACATCTACGTGCGCGCCGAGTACCCCATCGCCGTCAGCAGACTGCGCATAGCCATCGAGCAGGCTCACGAATACGGCCTGCTGGGCAAGGACATCTTCGGCACCGGCTTTGATTTCGACATCGAGATCAGGCTCGGCGCAGGCGCGTTCGTCTGCGGCGAAGAGACCGCCCTCATCGCTTCCATCGAAGGCAAAAGAGGCATGCCCAGGCCCAAGCCCCCGTTCCCTGCTGCCCACGGTGTATGGGGCAAACCCACATCCATCAACAACGTCGAGACACTGGCCAACGTGCCTCAGATCATCAACAAAGGCGCCGCCTGGTATTCCTCCATCGGCACCGAGACATCAAAGGGCACCAAGGTTTTCGCTCTGGGCGGCAAGATCCGCAACACCGGACTGGTCGAGATTCCCATGGGCACCACCCTCCGCGAGATCATCTATGAGATCGGCGGCGGATGCCCCAATGACAAGAACTTCAAGGCGGTTCAGACCGGCGGTCCTTCCGGCGGATGCCTGACCGAGAAAGAACTGGATACCCCCATCGACTACGACACCCTTATCAAGGCCGGTTCGATGATGGGCTCCGGCGGTATGATCGTCCTGGACGAAGATAACTGCATGGTGGACGTGGCTAAGTTCTACATGGAGTTCATCTGCGAAGAATCCTGCGGAAAGTGCACACCCTGCCGCGTAGGTACCAAGAGACTGCTTGAGATGCTCACCGAGATCACCGAAGGCAGAGGAACCCTTGAGCTTCTGGATGAGATGGAGCAGCTGTGCTATGAGATCAAGGATACCGCTCTCTGCGGACTTGGTCAGACCGCTCCCAACCCTGTTCTCTCGACCCTGAACATGTTCAGAGACGAGTATATAGCCCACGTAGTCGACAAGAAATGCCCCGCCCACGTCTGCAAGGCTCTTCTTACCTACTCTATCGATCCCGATAAGTGCAAGAAGTGCTCCAAGTGCGCTAGGAACTGCCCGGCCGGCGCCATCACAGGCGTAGCCGGAAAAGAACCGTTCGTTATTGATCCTTCCAAGTGCATCAAGTGCGGCGCGTGCTTAACCAACTGTGCTTTCGGCGCAGTGGAAAGGAAATAAAGGAGAAAGAATATGTCGACTGTAAATCTGAAGATCAACAACATACAGATAACAGCTGAGTCAGGACAGACGATCCTGGAAGCCGCGATCGCCAACGGGATCCATATTCCTACTCTGTGCTATCTCAAAGACATCAACCAGAGCGGCGCATGCCGTGTATGCCTTGTCGAGGTCAAGGGCGGAAAGGCTCTTCTGCCTGCCTGCACCACTCCCATATCCGAAGGAATGGAAGTGTTCACCAATTCCGAAAGAGCCCTGAAGGGCAGACGGAATTCCGTTGAGCTCATCATGTCCAACCACAGCAAGAACTGCCTTTCCTGCAAGAGGAACCAGAACTGCGAACTGCAGAAGCTGTGCGAGGAACTGGGCATCCGCGAGAACAAGTTCGAAGGAGCCCGCACAAAGCCTACCTATGAGGACGCCTCCTTCGGCATCGTGAGAGACACCTCCAAGTGCATCCTCTGCGGAAGATGCATCGAGACCTGCAAGAAGGTCCAGGGCATCGGCATCCTGGACTTCCAGAACAGAGGTTTCGACACCATAGTCGGACCTGCGTACAACTCAAGCTTCAATGACGTCAACTGCATGCAGTGCGGCCAGTGCGTCATCAACTGCCCCGTAGGAGCTCTCACCGAGAAGGAAGACATCCACAGGGTACTGGACGCACTCAACGATCCCAATAAGACCGTTATCGTTCAGACCGCTCCCGCAGTCAGGGCCTCCCTGGGCGAAGAGTTCGGAATGCCGATCGGCACCAGAGTAACCGGCAAGATGGTCGCCGCTCTTAGAAGATGCGGATTCGACCGTGTCTATGACACCAACTTCGGTGCCGACCTCACCATCATGGAGGAAGGCAACGAACTGTTGGAGCGCCTGACACACGGCGGCACCCTTCCGATGTTCACCTCCTGCTCACCCGGCTGGATCCGTTACATCGAGTACAATTATCCCGAACTGCTCCCCCACCTGAGCACTTCCAAGTCGCCTCACATGATGTTCGGCGCCATAGTTAAGACCTACTGGGCAAAGCAGAAGGGCATCGATCCTGCTGACATATTCGTCGTCTCCATCATGCCCTGCACTGCAAAGAAGTCCGAGATACAGCGTCCCGAGTGCGAAACCGGTGATTACAGGGATGTCGATGCAGTTCTGACCACCAGAGAGTGCGGACGCCTCATCAAGATGTTCGGCATTGATTTCGCCGCTCTTGAGGATGAAGCATTCGACCAGGATCTGCTGGGCGATTACACCGGAGCAGCTGTCATCTTCGGCGCGACCGGCGGCGTTATGGAAGCCGCGCTGCGCGCTGTGAAGCAGCAGCTCGAAGGCAAGAAACTTGAGAAGGTAGACTTCGAAGCCTGCCGCGGCATGGCCGGAGTCAAGGAAGCTGAGGTCGATCTCAACGGCACCAAGCTCTGGATCGCCATCGCCTCCAGCATGAGCGCCGCCAAGCCCCTGCTGGAAGAGGTCAAGGCCGGCAACTCCAAGTACACCTTCATCGAGATCATGGGTTGTCCCGGCGGCTGCATCAACGGCGGCGGACAGTCCATAGTTCCCAGCAAGATCAAGAACGGCAAACTTGGATACGGTTACAAGGAGCTCCGCATGAAGGCTCTGTACGATGAAGACCAGCTGAGCGAGCTCAGGGTCTCTTCCGACAACCCCCAGATCCAGCAGCTGTACAACGACTTCCTCGGGAAGCCCGGCAGCGAACTGGCTGAGAAGCTCCTCCACACCAGTTATTCTCCCAAGGAGAGATTCCATATCGTCTGATCCCCTTCTTACGATAACAATCCCCCTTTAGCGACA
>JAFZZV010000138.1 GCA_017828855.1 Oscillospiraceae bacterium
GAGCTTCACTGTCGTCATCAACCTGACTGACAGGACACGCAGAATGCCTCTTTCAGATATGACGGGCCTTGTTGTCTGCAACTATCCCGACACCGCGTCAAAACTAAGACCATATGAGATAAGGATCTATCAATACTGAGCAAAAGGAGCCGGCGTTACATCGCCGACTCCTTTGCTTATAGATTGTTCTTCACTTGTTCTTTTTGCTGTTTCCGCCGCCGGATGCGTTCCTCCTCAGCCCAGCTATCTCCGAAGGTTTGAGCTGGCGGTATTCGCCCGCCTTCAGGTTTCCGAGCGAGAGCGGCCCGACTGCCGTTCTTTTGAGTCTGGTCACCTGCAGCCCTACAGCTTCGCACATTCTTCTGATCTCGCGGTTATGCCCTTCCGTTATGATGATCTCCAGAGTGCCTCTTGCGCTGCCGTCGCCTCCGGTGACCCGGATCCTTGCGGGCTGTGCAGTGAATCCGTCGTCCAGTTTCACTCCAGAAGACAGTTCTATCAGCTGCTCCTCAGAAGGATAAGGTTCAACGCTGACACGGTAGTTTTTTGTGATCTTTCCGGAAGGATGCGTGATGAGGTTCGTGAAATCCCCGTCGTTAGTCATCAGCAG
Source organism: Oscillospiraceae bacterium (assembly GCA_017828855.1). Taxonomy (GTDB): domain Bacteria; phylum Bacillota; class Clostridia; order Oscillospirales; family Ruminococcaceae; genus RUG11783. Next base: position 611 of record JAFZZV010000138.1, read on the forward strand.
CAGACCTTCGGAATCCTTATCAAGCCTTCCTACGGGATACAGCCTCGTATCAATGTCCGACATCAGCTCTGCGACCGTCTTGTCAGCGTGGGAATCTCTCAGAGTGGTCACATAGCCTCTCGGTTTGTAGAGAATGTAATAAAGCTTGTTGACCTTTTTCTGGAGATAGACCCTTTTGCCATTCACATGAAGGACATCCTTTGCGGGATCGATCTTGGCTCCCGGTTCGGCACGTCTGCCGTTGACAGCTATCTTCCCTTCCTCAAGGAGCCTGTCAGCTTCTCTTCTGGAGCAAAAGCCCTGAGCTGACAGCACTTTCTGAATTCTTTCTTCCATTATTATTCCCTTGCGGTTCAGTCCTCTTCATTGCTGCCGGCATTCTTTCCGACCATCTTTGAGATCCTGTCAACAAGATCGGGAAGCGTTCTCACGAAGTTGTCCGCAGTGCTCCCTATAGTGTCGAGCTGCATGATCTTGACGCTGTCTCCGGAAGTGACGAGGAACGCGATCGGGGTGATCGTCACTCCTCCGCCCACTCCGCCGCCGAACATTTCAGCCTGCTTGCTGCTGGGAAGATCGGAACCTCCTGATGCAAATCCGAAAGACACTCTGGAAACGGGGACCGCGCTGCATCCGTTGGGAAGGGTGATCGGTTCTCCTATCACTGTGCCGGTATCGGTCAAAGCCCTGATCTTGTTCAGAGCGACCTCTGTGAGAAGATTCACGCCGCGTTCAGTTGACATTCTTTTTTCCTCCTCTGTTAAGCAGGTTCCGGATCACTTCGAACAGATATCCGAGTCCGAATCCCAGGACCAGCAGGATAATTATCAGCGGCCGCACCGTGACGGTGCAGCCCATTTTTTCCTTGATAGGCTCGGCATCGCCGAAGCATGGGTATACCGTGATGTCACTGTACGTGACATTCTTTCCGAACAGCAGATTCAGCATCTGCATGAGATTGCCGATAAGCGACCAGTGGATCCCGCTCCTGAAGCCGATGGAAGCCGGATCCGTCCCGGTTACGCTCACATTGACTGTGACGTCACTGACATGAACGCACCTGAGGAGCATCCTCACCAGCCAGAATCCCGGCTTCAGCAGAGGACTTACGATCCGCACGATCTTTTCGACAGTATCGTAAAGAGAAGTGCTCTCCTTCTTGTTCTTTTTCCCCTTCGATTCACCGGAATGATCACCGGATACATCTTCTGTATGTGTTCCGGATCCCGATGTTCCGTCATCCCCGTCGGAGGCATCTTCCTCTTTCTGATCCCCGTCTTTCTCCTCATGTTCCTTTCGGCTCTTAGGGATCAGGCGTTGGTTAAAGAAAAGATAGCGGACATCAGCAGACAGGATCCCCTCCTGCCACAGGACCTCCAATCTGACTGAGAACAGCAGAAGAATGACCAGAAGGCATCCTATGACGGCAAGGATCATTTTAAAGACTTCCAGAAACGTACTCATTCGAATGAAAGATCCTCGTACTCTTCCTCTGAGGGAGCCTCAAGGGACTCCTCTCCGTGCAGCGGAGGAAGGTCCTCCAGGGAAGTGAGGTTGAAACACCTGAGGAAATTGTCAGTCGTGACGAAACTCACTGGCCTTCCCGGAAGATCGAGCCTTCCGGCTTCCTCCACAAGGTTTTTGGAGATGAGAGTTCCGAGCGCAGACGAACTGTCCACACCGCGTATCTCGTCTATGAAAGCCCTGGACACCGGCTGGTTGTACGCCACGATAGAGAGCACTTCCATCGCGGCCTGTGACAGCGGCGAGTTCCTCCTGTTATCCATTGCCCTTATGACGAAATCGGCAAATTTCGGCCTTGTGGAGAGCTGATACCTGTCCTCGAACCTGAGCAGGCACAGTCCGGATTCTCTCGCGTCAAGATCCTGTGAGATCTCCGCAAGAAGGTTCAGCACCGCTCCGGTCTCTATTCCGAGAGCATCAGCTATCTTTTCCGCAGAAACAGGTTCGGCCACTGCAAACAGGACTGCTTCCACTGCTGATCTGTAGTAATTACTGTCCAATTTCCGGATCCTCTCTTCCCTGTTTTGTGCTGACTGTTCCGTCATCCGAGACAGTGATCCTTCCATCGCGGATCAATTCAAGTATTCCGAGGAAAGTCGCTACGGTCTCGCTCCTTCCGGACGTGTTGCGGAAGAAATCGCTGATGTGCCTTCCGTTCTTTCTTCTGAGAGCTCCGAGAATGCTTACAACGCGGCTGCTGACCGAGACGATCGGTGCAGAGACGATAGGTTCGAACCTGCTGAGGTCGGTCTCTCGCGGCGCCTTTCCCTGTACCGCTAGATAAGCTTTGAGGATCGAATCAGGCTCATGCCGCCTTGAATACTCGGTACTGAATTTTATCTGTACGGGCTGTCTGACAAAAAAGTTGACGCCCTCTGATATGTCACGAAGCTTTGCCGCCGCTTCCTTGCACAGGGAGTACTCGATCAGTCTGCCGGTCAGCTCTCTGGTGAGTTCCTCTTTTTCTTCTTCCCTTGGAAGCAGGGCTATGGATTTCAGGTATACGAGTCTTGCAGCCATCTCGATGAACTCGCTGGCAGACTCAAGCTCTTCCGGACCGACGCTGCCGATAAAGCCCAGATACTGGTCGATCAGCTCATAAATCCTGATGTCCAGGAGGCTCATCTTGTGTACGGCAATCAGGTGCAGCAGCAGATCCAGAGGTCCTTCAAAATCCTGTATGCGGTAAGTCAGTTCCTGCAAATCTTTTTTCCCGTTCAATAGTCTTAGTGTCGAACATAATCCGACAGGTTAATTATATTTAATGGTATTGCCAATTACAACTTGAGTGCCGATTCACGGCACATGTTCCGCAGCAAAGAAAAAACCCGCGCCACTGCAGGTCACGGGTGATGCTTTTCTTAAGCCGGCTGAAACATTCCAGCCGCATGTACTATATGCCTCAGACTGCTCTGGTTACTTTCCCGGAGCGGAGGCAACGGGTGCAGGCGTAGACGTGGGTCGGTTTTCCGTCGACTATCGCCTTGACGCGCTGTACATTGGGCTTAAAAGTACGGTTTGAGCGTCTGTGGGAATGGGAAATCTTGATGCCGAAACGGACTTCCTTTCCGCAAAAATCACATTTTGCCATTTGCTGCACCTCCCTTTGCTGATTTTTGTCACGCCGATTATTCTAACAAATAGTTCTTTTAAATGCAAGACTTTTTTGCTGGATCCGGCCGCCCGGCAGGGACATGATCTCCTGCTGTTGGCCCGGACATCTTTTCTTCAGCTTTCAGCGTTTCATACGCATAGCCGCCCTGAGCAGCGCAAGTCTTGATGAAGTAAGGTTGATACCGCCCTGTATATATGCCACATATGGCTCTCTCATCGGTCCGTCACATGAAAGCTCGATGGAAGAGCCCTGCGTGAACGTGCCGGCTGCCATGATGACCTTATCATCATAACCCGGCATGTCGTCCGGCACCGGGGAGGCAAAGCTGTCGACAGGAGAAGATGCCTGTATCTCCTCACACAGGGCGATCAGGTTCTCAGGCGACCCGGTCACCACAGAGGTGATGATGTCGTTCCGCGGCATGTCATAAGCCGGCACAGCATCGTATCCTATCTCCTCAAACAGCGCCGCGGCATAGATCGATGTCTTTTTTGCTTCGCAAGTGATCTGAGGAGCAAAGTAAAGTCCGAGGTAATATTCTCTCATTCCTCCGGGATTGCTTCCCAGCTCTCTTCCCGTACCGGGAGAAGTCAGCCTGTGTGCGCACCTCTCCACGAGATCAGCCCTTCCCGCGATATACCCCCCGGTCGGTGCTATCGCTCCGCCGGGATTCTTTATGAGCGAGCCGGCTATCAGATCTGCTCCTGCAGAGACCGGTTCCTCCGTCTCTGTGAACTCCCCGTAACAGTTATCGACAAGAATCACAGTTTCCGGATTCGCCTTCTTAACAGTCTCGCATATCTTCCTGATGTCATTCGGAGAAAATGCCCTTCTGGCCTCATATCCCCTGGATCGTTGGATGTGTACGACGGAGGCAGAAGGCGACTTCCGCGCGATCTCTTCCAGATCGGGCTCGCCTCCGACGAGGGACACCTCATCGTAATCCACCCCGAATTCCCTTAGAGAACCGTATCCTGTGCCTGTCAGCCCTATAACAGGCTGCAGCGTGTCATAAGGTCTTCCGGTCACTGCAAGCAGGCGGTCTCCCGTCCTCAGAAGTCCGAACAGAGCCACCGTCAGGGCATGAGTACCGCTGAGCATATGAGGTCTGCATATGGCATCTTCCGCTCCGACGCAGTCGGCAAAAAGCCTGTCAAAGGTATCTCTGCCTGCATCGCCGTATCCGTATCCGGTGGACTGAACCAGATGCTGGAGACCAACTTTATTCTTTATGAATGAATCGAGGACCTTGAGCTGGACGGCATCCCTGACCCGTTCGCAGGCATCGAACTGATCCCTGCACTTCTCAATCAACCGCTCGTCCAGAGCGCAGAACTCCTTGCTTATCCCGTATCTCTCAAACAGCATCTCAGACCAGATCCTCTACCAGTTTTTTGAAGTGTCTGCCTCTCTCCTCGAAGTTTGTATACATGTCGAAGCTGGCAGAAGCCGGTGAGAAGAGCACCACATCTCCGCTCTCCGATATCTCCCTTGCCCTGCGGACGCATTCCGGGACATCTCCGAGCCTCTCGATCCGTATGGAGTCGGTGTAACCGCTGCAGTTCCTGAGCTCCCGCTCGATCGCGTCCGCCGTGTCTCCGCACAGAAGCACTGCCTTTACTCCGTTTGAGACTATCTCAGGCGCAAGAGGAGCGTAGGATATCTTCTTGTCATATCCCCCCGCTATGAGGACGATAGGCTCGTCGAATGACCTGAGGCCGGCGATGGTCCTTGTGGGCGACGATGCGATAGAGTCGTTGTAGTATGAGACTCCGTTCAGGGAGCGCACGAACTCTATGCGGTGCTCCACTCCGGTAAAACTGCTCACCGTTTCGGAAAACACACTGTCGCTTACGAGGCCTCTGACAGCAGCATATGCCGTGGACACATTCTCTTTATTATGCTCCCCCCTGAGCCTGATCCCCTTAAGATCCATGACTACATGCTCGCTGCCGTGATCCGAACTTATGAGCATGGAATCGCTGCTCACATAGGCTCCGTTCCCTACCCTGCCATATCTGCTGAACCACCGTATCTCCCCTTTTGCTTCCGTGGCCATCTGCCTTGTGATGTCGTTCGCCGCATTGAATACCGATACCGAATCACCTTCCTGCCAGAGATAGATGTTCTTCTTGGCTCCGACATACTCTTCCATATCCTTGTGATGGTCCAGGTGATTGGGCGTCACGTTCGTCACGACCGATATAAAGGGGCTCTTCCTCATCGAGATCAGCTGGAAGCTTGACAGTTCCACCACGGCAAAGTCTTCCGGTCTGACATCATCTATCACCGGAAACAGAGGAATGCCGATATTGCCGCCGAGATGGACTCTGTATCCTTCCGCCTCCAGCGTTCTTGCTATAAGAGTCGTCGTAGTGGTCTTTCCGTCGCTTCCCGTGACTCCGATGATCCTGCACGGGCACAGATCGAAAAAGCTCTCCATCTCGGAGGTGATCTTGACTCCGGCGCTGACGGCTCTCTGTATCTCAGGTTTGGTCCAGTCTATGCCCGGGGTCCTGAATACCAGATCCGCCTCTTCCAGGGTGTCAAGATACCCGTCTCCCAGACAGAGGGAAACACCGAGCGAGACGCATTCTTTCCCGAAATCTCCCAGATCCTCGAGACTCTTCCTGTCGCACAGAGTCACTTCTGCGCCGAGTCCGGAGAATCTCCTGATCAGGTCTCTGTGGCTTATGCCCGCTCCCAGAAAGAAAACCTTTTTGCCTTTCAGGCTTTCATAGTATCTCTGCAGTTCTTCTGTCATTATCTTTCCTCCGGATCACTCCGTGATCTCTATCGCTCCGTATCTTCTGATACCTGAGACAAGAACGCTGTCGTCGCCGAACACTTCGGAAAACTTCTCAGTGAATTCTTCCACTTCATCGTTGGGAACGAACGCCTCCGCAGTGCCGGCAAACCCGCCTCCCTGGACCCTGCAGGCACCTCTGCCTGACAGCAGATGTTTCGCGTAAGCGATGCTGAATGCCAGGCTTCTGTTGCCTGGATCCTCAGGAGACACATTCTCCAGGACCATCTGGGACGACCTGCCTGACTGATCGATCAGCTCAAGAAAGCGTCCTATATCGGACGCCTTCAGCGCGTCTCTCTCCTGAACCGCCCTGAGGTCGTCATCAAAGAAATGCATCGCGCGCATGAGTGCGCGATCGCTTACTGTACCTCTGAGAGAACCTATCCTGTCGTAAAACTCAACCGGATCCACTTCCCGCAGATACTCTTTTCCCAGCGCTTCTGCCACGGAATGCATCTCAGCAGGAATGGAAGCGTACTGGTCCGTAAGAGACGCATGGCTTCCCTTTGAATTGAGGATGCACAGCGTGTATCCGGAAGCAGAGAAGTCGAAATCTATCTTTTCCACCACAGGTGACGACTCGTTCTCAAAGTCGATAAAAACAAAACCGCCGCATGCGGACGCCATCTGATCCATAAGCCCGCACGGTTTTCCGAAATGTACATTCTCGGCATATTTCGCTGCCTTGGCCAGTTCCTCTGCAGGTATAACTCCTCCGTTGAAAAGCCCGTTGATGACCGCTCCCACAAGGACTCCGAAACAAGCGGAACTGGACATACTGCCTCCGGAGGGTACATCCGAATCCAGAGCCGCTGAGAACCCTCCTGTCCTGTAACCTTTAGAGGAGAGGTACTCAGTCACTCCCCTTACGAAAGCAGACGATGTTCCTTCCTGCGCCTTTATCGGAGAAAGGTCCGTCAGTGAAACATCATAGTTTCCGAACCCGAGAGAGTCGATGTGAACGACATCCCCGGCGCACGGGACTGCCGCGCACAGCATACAGTACTCCACTGCTGCAGCGAGGACCCTTCCGTGCTGATGGTCCGTGTGATTCCCTCCTATCTCCACGCGTCCCGGCGCGGAGAAGAATCTGATACCGGACGGTTCTTCTGCTGCCAGTGTTTCAGCGAGTCTGCGCATCCTTTCGTCAGTGATCCCGGGAAGGATCTGTTTTCCGACCTTTTCCATCCGATCTCCATTCTTTTCACAGATCTGCTCTGTGATTCTATATAGTCTGGTACAATGCAATCGCGCTTCTAAAGACTGTGGTCCGCCATCCGCTCAGTCTCTGAACGTGCAGTATTCTCTCAATGCGCAGGGACGATACGGTACCGCTTTTTTCACCGCGCAGAAAGCACCGTTCAACTAATACACTTTAACATCCCGTGTTCTTTTTTTCCATAAGCATGATTGACAAGGAAAGACTAAAAACTTATAATTCTCTTTGTCACTTAGATGCGGGTGTAGTTCAATGGTAGAACGTCAGCCTTCCAAGCTGAATACGGGAGTCCGATTCTCCTCACTCGCTCCATATAACGAGTCCCGACATGGGGCTTTTTTGTTATATTAAGAATTTCAATGCGTATTCCAAAATGGGGTTATGTTGACCGGAGGTCAGTAAAACGGCAGATGGTATAGAAAAACCACTGCCGTATTTTACGAAATATTTGAATGTTGTGGATCTCGTTATTCTGATGGATTGCCTTTGTTTACACGATACATGTCATGTAGACAGAAGGGGCACAGTACGGTATCTTCTTCAGGACCTTTTAGGTCGTAGACTCTTCGAAGCAGAAGAAGATCGCTTAACGGGACGTCTTCGGTGTACCCACAGTTGGTACATCTCA
>JAFZZV010000139.1 GCA_017828855.1 Oscillospiraceae bacterium
TATGCCTCTATCTCATCGATCTCCTTGGGAATGACATCGGACAGGATATCGCATCCGTCTTCAGTGATCAGAATGGTATCCTCGATCCTGAACCCCATGTTCTCATCCCTGAAATAGAGCCCCGGTTCCAGCGTGAACATCATGTCCTTCTCGAGGATAATGTCTCCGTTGTCACCGACATCGTGTGTGTTCAGCCCGATGAAGTGGCCTGATCCGTGGAAATAATACTGGTCTATCTCTTCGGGCCTTGAGATCTTGCCGATCTTGATAAGCTCCTCAGCCATGACTTTCTTGGATATATCCTGAAGCTCATTTTTCTTCTGACCCGGCTTTGTGGCTGCCTCAGCTGCCTTGAGACCGGCGAGGACAGCGTTGTACAGCTGCTTCTGTCTCTCGGTGTACTTGCCGTTCACCGGATAGGTCCTGGATACGTCGGTGCAGTACCTGTCGACCTGGGCGCCCAGGTCGAAGAGGATCAGATCTCCGTCTTCAGTTACTCTGTTGTTTTTGCTGTAGTGGAGGGTGTTGTTGTTGGGACCGGATGCAGCGATGGTCGTGAATGCAGGAACTTTTACGCCGTTGCTCTTCAGGACGAAGTCATAGTATGCCTCAATCGCGCTCTCGGTCATCCCGGGCTTCATGTTCCTGAGCATATTTCTGACTGCCTCATTGGTTATCGCGGCGGCTTTCCTGTGAGCCTCTATCTCTTCCTTTTCCTTGACGGTACGGAAGCGGCATACGGTTTGATACATGTTCTTGATAGTCAGATAAGGGTAAGCTTCCTTGAGCTCGGAAGCCAGCCGCTGCTGCTCATCGTGAGGGTAGTTCATGCGCCATCTAGCCATGTCCATGTATGCGGTCTGGACGTCATTGCTGAACATCATCCGGGAGATCCTGTCCAGCCATGTGTGCTCGTCAGCAATAGTCTGGATGCCGGTAACGGATCTGACATAGTCTTCGTTCACGACAGATCCCGTATACATAGTCTCTCTTGCGGTCGGCATGTGCATAAAGAGCGTCTCGCTCACCTTACCGCTCAGTTTTGTGATAAGAAGGACTGCGCCGGGGACTTCGAGTCCGACCAGGTAAAGGAAGTTCCTGTACGGCTCAAACAGATAACATTCGTCGTTAGTGGATTCTATCTCGTTGCCGGAGTGAACGAAGTAGAAGGAGTTGTCATCCATCTCATCAGCCACGCGTTTTCTGGTCCTGATATAGAATTCTCGGTCAAGCATTTCTTTCCTCCAGTATATATTTAAATAAGTCTAACAAATGGGCAGAGGTAAAACAATAAATCGACACGTGGTCGACATCTGAGATTCATGATTTTCTACATTTTATACAAGGAATACATTCTTTTTACGCCTAATATCAGCTTATCGACGTCTGATTTTCGGAAAATATACACGATGTACTGTATATATACAGTAACGGCTGCATATGCCGGTGCGCTTCGTGTCAGGTCTATGACGCGATCGTGGAGAACAGAGGCGATACGGTTTGGAACCGGATCGAAAGCATGTGGTCTAGCCATGCCCGGTGGTGTAGCTTAAGATCGAAAAGACAAAAAAAGCCCGCAGCCTGCGGATACTGATGTATCTTAAGCTGCGGGTGACGGTGCTGTGATGATTTATAGGTCAGAGTATCTCATCTACTGTGAGTATCATCTTCATCAGAAGCTTGATACCGCTCATGAAATCATCGATGCAAAGGAACTCATCCGGCGAATGCGCTCCGCCGTGTCCCTGAGGAAGGTCCGGCCTGTTCTCACTGCGCATGACTATACCGGTAGCGAAAGCGCGGGGAAGTGCGCCGGCATATGTTCCGCCTTTTCCGATCTCGATCTTGCTTTCTGTGTCTCCTGTCTCATCAACGTAGACTTTGTTTATCGCCTTTATCACCGGTCCGTTGATGTCGAGGGCGTAGCCGTTTGAGGTCTCCTGGATACTGACACTGAAATCCCACTCGGAAGCTTTTTTCGTGATGTTCTCTATAAGGCGGTCATTGCTGTCGGTGACCGCCCTGCGGCAGTCGTTCAGAAGAGAGACATGACCGTTATCGTAGCGCAGGACCGTTCCGCTCGAGACCGTCGTTCCGCTGACTTCATCGGTGCAGTCTATGCCGAGGAAGGATCCGTAGTAATCAGCGTTGATATTGTTCATGAACTCAAGTATCTTCCTGTCTTCCGGTTTCAGCCCGTTCAGCCTGACTAGTCCGTCAGTGAGGACGTATATCGCGTTCAGTCCTCTTTCCGGACCGGCAGCATGAGTGGTCACGCCGTGTGCGCAGATCTCCACGCAGTCATCCTTCTCTGTTACCGTGAAGTTCTCTCCGAGAGAAGAGTAATCGATCTTTGTATCTTTCTTAAGTAACGCAACAGCCTTATTGGGGACGATATTGAAAGCGCTTCCAGCCTCCATGTTGATAAAGTCATCTGACAGAGGCTTGTTGCTCGTGACCGTATAACGCACTCTTCCGAATTCTCCGCCGGCTCCGGGAAATCCCGCATCGGGAACAAAAGTGAATTTCGGTGATTCGTAGTGTTCGGTGAAGTACTTCATGTCGTTCATGCCGGTCTCTTCGCTCGTGCCAAGCAGCAGTTCGATGTTGTGCCTGAGTTCGATGCCCGCATCCCTGAGAGCCTTCATGATGTAGAGACTTCCGATCGCTCCGGATTTGTTGTCTCCGGTACCTCTTCCGAACAGGAAGCCGTCTTTGAGAAGAGGCTTATACGGCTCCGTCACGGTCCAGTCGCTGCCTGCAGGGACTACGTCGAGATGGGCGAGGAGTCCGATGGACTCTTCTTTCCCCGTATCGTACTTGATCGAACCGACATAGTACTCGTAGTTGCGGGTCTCAAATCCCTCGTCTTCTCCCTTTTTGAGCATATGATCGAGGACTTTTCTGCACCCCGGGCCGAAGGGCTTGACCTCGTCTCCCTCCAGAGAGACGCTCTCGATGCTTGCCACTGCTGCAAGGTCGCTGACGATCTCGTCTCTGTGAGCATCGATGTAGCTGTTGAGTTTTTCGAAGATAGCGTTATCCATTTGATACTCCTTTCTTTCACGGTTCTAGGTTTATGGCGATATTCTTTTTTGGAAGAACGATATAACGGTATACATAAAGCCACAGGATATACTCCAGGACTGAAGTGATGAACCAGGAGAGCGAATAACTCAGGTAGATGACTTCCAGACTGCGGTGGGAGGGGAAGTAGCCCCAGAGCCATGCGAGACGCACCCCGCAGATGCCGACGACCATGGTGATCATCGGGAGGCTGGACCTGCCCATGCCTCTGAGCGAGCCGGCAAAAACGTCAAGAATACCGTTCAGGAATAGAGGCAGTATCACATAAAGGACCCTGAGAGTGCCGATCCGTATGACTTCCGGGTCGCCGGTATAGAGCGACAGGAGCGGCACGTGGAAGGCCCATATGAATCCCGATACTGTCAGGGAACCGATCACAACGAGCACGAGGCTCAGATACATGATCTTTCTGAGTTTTTCGTATTTTCTGGCTCCGTAATTCTGGCTTGTAAAGCTCACGCAGGCCTGCGTGAAAGCCATCATCGCTATGTAGCAGAAATTCTCGAGGTTGGAACCGGCTGTGTTGCCGGCGATGATGTCTGATGAATCAAATGAGTTGATCGAGCGCTGCATCACGACGTTTGAGACAGAGAACATCATTGTCTGGATCCCGGAAGGTATTCCGATCCGGAGGATCTCCAGGGCGGTGCGCGGATTGAATCTCATCTGCTTGAGATCCAGTTGTGTGACGTCTTTCGTGGTAACAAGTGAATAGGTAACAAGTATCGCGCTGACAGCCTGACTGATCAGTGTCGCGGTGGCAACGCCGGCTGTTCCCAGATGCAGCTTTACCACGAAGACCAGATTCAGGATGACGTTTGTCAGCCCGCTGGCAATAATGTAGTAGAGCGGCCTGAGAGTATCTCCTTTGGCGCGGAGGATCGCGGCTCCGAAATTATAGATCAGCATGAACACACTGGCGCCGAGATATATCCTCATATAGAGCGAGCTCTGATCAAGTATGTTCGCAGGAGTTGAAACGGATCTCAGCATGACTTTTGAGAACAAAAGGCCCGTTATGCTGAGGAACAGGCCGGAAGCACCGGCCATAATGAATGCGGTCTCGACTGTTTCCTTCGCCCTGCTCTCGTTACCTCTGCCTATCATCTGGCCGACGACGACGCTGGCTCCCATGCTCAGACCGTTGAACAGGGATGAGACCATGAATATGAGGGAACCGGTAGCCCCTACAGCAGCAAGGGCTTCACTGCCTGCATATTTGCCGACAACGATGGTGTCGACTGCACTGAAAAGGTTGGATAGAAAGTTTGTGAGCATCAGCGGAAATGAGAACCGCAGGATGCTCTTAAGAACAGGCCCGTTTACGATGTCCTCTCTTGTGACAGTTCGGCTCATTAATTCAAATCCTTTTTGGTGTCTTGGTGAGTTGCACTTCATCAGTGGAAACGTATCCGTACATGTCCCGGCTGACGCTGTGCCGTTGGTACTAATCAACAAAAACAAGCCTGAGTTTTTATTCGATTTGTATTACTAAAGAGAAAGTTTTTTCAAATCACTTTAAAGTGTTGAATTCGTCTTTGCCGGAGTATTATATTTTCTTAAATAACCATGCCTAACTGTATAATGATTATCGGAACATGTCCGTGAATATTCAGTATGGGCGTCGATTATGCAGCGCGTGTTAAATATTATACTGTTTTTTTCACAAATTCCACTTTTTCGGGAATATATCTCGCTGGATCTGTTTGAGTTAACAAACATTGTTTTAGGAGGAATCGATGATCAAGTATATTGTCAAGCGCATTCTGGTTGGGATCCTGACACTGTTCATACTTGCCACGATCACGTTCTTCGGTGTGCACTACATGCCGGGTAACCCTTTCGAGCAGGATAACAAGAGGATGACTCAGGCACAGTATGATTCGCTGAATGCCAAATTCGGACTCGATCAGCCTCTTGGTACGCAGTACGTAATGTTCCTAAAGAGTGCTGTCAAGGGAGATTTCGGTGAGTCTATCTTCAAAAAAGGCCGTCAGGTCAGTGAGATCATCAAGACCGAATTCGTTCCCACCGCTAAGCTTGGAGCTGTTGCGTTCGTAGTTGCCATAGTCGTCGGAATGACTTTGGGTATAGTGGGTGCCCTGACTAAACGGAAGTGGCTGAACAGCATCATAACGTTCATTGCCAGTATAGGCGTCTCGATCCCGTCGTTCCTCTTCGCAATGATAATGATGGTACTGTTCGGCGTAACCTGGAAGATACTTCCCGTCAGCGGACTGGACAAACCGATCAACTACGTCCTCCCCGCAAGCGCACTGGCGCTGAACAACCTTTCAATGGTAACACGCCTTACGAGACAGTCTCTGCGTGATGAACTTCACAAGGATTACATCACGCTCGGCAAGTCGAAAGGCCTTAGTGACAGGAGAGTCACCGTAAAACACGCGTTGAAGAATGCACTCCTTCCTGTCATCACTCATGCCGGCCCCATGTTTGCTAACGCCATAACAGGATCACTCGTCATTGAATCTCTCTTCACGATCCACGGGATCGGCAAGGAGTTCTCAAGTTCCATCACGAACCGCGACTATCCGCTGGTTATGGGACTTACGATATTCTTCGGAGTTCTGGTCATAGTCATGAACCTTGTCTCGGATATAACCTCAGCGCTGGTTGACCCGAGGATCAAACTTGGAAAGTAGGTTTAGGAATGAGTGAAGAATTGGTAAAAGATATAGTCCTTGACGATGATATGTTCGAGCTTCTTCCGGAAGAAGAGAAGAACTCCGAATTCATCGCTATGGAATCCAAGACGTTCCTTCAGGATGCTTGGAGAAAGTTCAAGGCGAACAAAGCCGCCATGATCGGTCTCTCTTTCATGGTGATCATGCTGATCGGCTCTATCCTTATCCCGATGTTTTCTCCGTATGAGTATGACGCTCAGGATCTGTCGATCAAGAATCTCAATCCCTGCTGGGAACATCCCCTCGGCACCGACAAGCTCGGAAGAGATATCCTGGTCCGCATAATGTACGGCGGACGCGTCTCTCTTTCCATCGGTGTAGCCACAGCCGCCATCAACCTGTTCATAGGTATCATCTACGGTGGTATCTCGGGATATGTCGGCGGCAGAACGGATATGATCATGATGAGGATAATCGATATCATCTATTCCGTTCCCAGTCTTCTTTACGTAGTCATCATCCTCATGATCTTCGGCAACAGCCTCGGCTCCATGATGTTCGCTATATGCCTTACATCATGGATCGGAATGGCCAGACAGGTCAGGGCGCAGGTCCTTTCTCTAAAAGAGATGGAGTTTGCCCTCGCAGCTAAGGTCATAGGCGCCAGCGACATGAGGATCCTTATGAGGCACCTGGTGACCAACGCGATCGGCCCCATCATCGTCACGCTGACCATGATGATCCCGTCCGCGATCTTCACGGAGGCTTACCTCAGCATGCTGGGCATCGGACTCGATCCCACCATCCCTTCCTGGGGCAAGCTTGCGAACGATGTCCGCTCCCTGGCTTTCACTTATCCCATCCAGGTCGTATGGCCCACACTTGTCATATGCCTCACGGTCCTTTCACTCAACTTCATCGGCGACGGACTTGCTGATGCTTTTGATATCAATAAGAGATAGGAGAAAGATATGGCACTACTTGAAGTCAAAAATCTTGAGACGAATTTCGTCACTGATCAGGGCATAGTGCAGGCCGTACGCAACGTATCTTTCCAGGTCAATGACGGCGAAGTCCTCGGAATAGTCGGAGAGTCCGGCTCCGGCAAGTCACAGACCATGTACACGATCATAGGTCTTCTTGCAGAGAACGGCATGGTCGGCGAAAGCTCGGACATCAGATTCGACGGAAAGGATATATCTCCCTCTCATTTCGCGAGCAAAAAAGAATACACTGAAGCGATGCGCAAGATAAGGGGAAACGATATGTGCATGATCTTCCAGGATCCGATGACGTTCCTGAACCCGATCATGACCATCGAGAACCAGCTTATAGAGCCGATAATGGAACACACTGATATGACCAGGGCTCAGGCGGTCGAGAGAGCCCTCGAACTTATGAAGCTGGTAGGGATCCCTTCTCCAGAGAGCAGGCTCAAGCAGTATCCCTTTGAGTTCTCCGGCGGAATGCGTCAGAGGATCATCATCGCCATCGCTCTCGCAAACAATCCCAAGCTGATCATTGCGGACGAGCCGACTACGGCTCTGGACGTGACGATCCAGGCTCAGGTGCTGGAACTTATCGATAACATCAGGAACGATACGAACTCCGCGATCATCATGATCACCCATGACCTCGGTGTCGTTGCGAAACTGTGTGACAGGATCGCCATCATGTACGGAGGAAAGATCGTCGAGATAGGCACCGATAGAGAGATCTTCTATGAGCCAAAGCATCCGTATACCATAGGTCTTCTGAACTGTATCTCGAATCCTGATGATGAGACCAAGAGTCCTCTTACTCCGATACCGGGCTCTCCTCCGGATCTGCTGGATCCCCCCAAAGGCTGTCCTTTCGTGGATCGCTGCGAAAAGGCGATGAAGGTGTGCAAGTCCTATATGCCCGGTGAAACAGTATTCAGCAGCACTCACAGCTGCAGCTGCTGGCTTCAGGATGAAAGGGTGAAGAACAATGAGTGAACAGCCTATTTTGAAGGTTAACAACGTCAAGACTCATTTTGACGTGACAAAGGGTATCTTTTCACCTAAGCAGATCGTCAAGGCTGTTGACGGTGTAAGTTTCGAAGTCAAGCATAACGAAACGTTCGGACTCGTCGGCGAGAGCGGCTGCGGAAAGAGTACCCTCGGAAGGACCATCGTCAAACTCTATGAGCCCGTTGAAGGCAATATAGAGTTTGAAGGGAAGGATATCTCCAAGATCAAGGGCGATGAGCTCAAGGAGTTCAGAAAGAACGTCCAGATGATCTTCCAGGATCCCTATGCTTCGCTTAACCCCCGTATGACTGTCGGTGAGATCATAAAAGAGCCTATGATCATCCATAACATCTACGACACGGACGAGGAGAGAGAAGCGCGCGCAGTTGAACTGCTCAAGATAGTCGGCCTAAAGCCTGACCATATCCGCAGATATCCGCAGGAATTCTCCGGCGGACAGAGACAGAGGATAGGCGTTGCGAGAGCTCTTGCTGTCAATCCCAAATTCATTGTTTGTGATGAACCTATCTCCGCTTTGGATGTTTCCATTCAGGCACAGGTAGTCAATCTTCTGAAGAACATTCAGGAGGAGATGGGATTATCATATTTGTTCATTGCTCACGATCTGAGCATGGTCAAGTACATCTCCGATGAGATCGGAGTAATGTATCTCGGGCATATCGTGGAGCTGGGACCGTCTAACGACGTATACTACAGACCGCTCCATCCTTATACCCAGGCATTGTTGTCAGCGATTCCGGTTCCTGACCCTGATACTGCTAAGAGTAAGAGCAGGATAGTCCTGGAGGGTGAGATCCCAAGTCCGATCAATCCTCCTAAAGGCTGCCCGTTCTGCACCAGGTGCTCAAAAGCTACGGAACGCTGTCGTAATCAGGTTCCCGAACCCATGAAGGTCGGTGAACGCACAGTATGGTGTTTCTTATACGAAAAATGAAGGAGGAAACAACATTAATGAAAAAGAATCTCAAGAGAATCTTTGTCGCTCTCTTAGCAGTGATGATGGTTTTCTCGCTGGTCGGATGCGGTAAGAAAGAGGAAGAGCCCACCGGAACCGGTTACAAGGACACTTTCACTTTCGCTATCGGCGGTGAGCCCAGTTCCATGGACCCGGCAAACGCCGGTGACTCCGTTACAGGCATGATCACGTCTCAGATCCAGTACGGCCTCTTCCACATCGGTGAGGACGGCAGCATGGTACCTGACTCCGTACTCAGCTGGACTGTATCCGATGACGGACTTACCTACACATTCAAGCTCAGAGACAACTATTGGAGCGACGGTAAGAAGGTCACAGCAGAAGACTTCGTCTACGGCGCCAAGCACACTCTGTCGGTTGCTCCCGCAGATGCAGGATACAAGACCGATATCATGTGCCCCTGGGTCGAGAACGCCATGAAGTATGTCGATGGCGGAGTAAGCGCTGACGACATGGATGATGTCGGCGTAAGAGCCATTGATGACAACACACTGGAATACAAACTGGCTGTCCAGTGCCCGTACTTCATCAGCATGCTCGCAAACTCCATCTACAACCCCGTCAGATCTGATTACGCCGTTGACGGAGACGTCACATGGGCCAACAGCGCTGATGTACCCACAAACGGACCATACCACCTCACCTACATCGACAAGGCCGACAGGTTCGAGATGGAAAAGAACGAGTACTTCTGGGATGCTGA
>JAFZZV010000140.1 GCA_017828855.1 Oscillospiraceae bacterium
GAGCCCGGTAAACTGTACCTTATGGACGAGAATCTCGATCTTCAGGTCGAAAGGCTCGGACTGCTTACAATGATACGCCTGGACGTATATCACGGATTGTTCCCGGCAACTGTCATCGCGCCGAGCATGTCAGACATACCGGTTGGGGTGGATGGTGACGGTCTTGCCGGAAGTGTTTCGTCCGGACCGGTCGACAGATCTCCTCAGGTGACGGACATTGATCTCGCGCCGTTCATGGAAAGTACCGACAACAGCGTCCGGTGGCTCGCGACATATATGAATACGGTGAAACCGACCTTGAAGAATGAGTATACCGGGATGTTCGAGGGATACAACGTGATCTTCCTGTGCCTTGAGGCTTTTTCCGGCGCAGGCATCAGCGAGGAACTGACTCCGACGCTGTATAAGCTGGCTAACGAGTGTTTCGTTTTCAACAACTTCTACACACCGCTCTACTATGGAAGCACCAATGCGGGGGAATGCCAGAACCTGCTCGGACTATATCCAAAGCAGGGAAGCCCGATGAGCCTTCAGGAGAGCGGCAGGCTCGGAACGAACTGTTACTTTTCACTGGGGCCTCAACTTGAGAAACGCGGTTACCGCAATATAGGATTCCACAACGGATGGGAGATGTATGACAGAGAGAGGACGATGGAGAATCTCTGTTATCATGACTGGTACTATCTGGGGAAAGGACTGCAGGCGGAGACTACGTCGACGGGTTACAGATGGCCTCAGCGCGATACGTTTATGATCGAGACTACGGTGGATGAGTACCTCAATGATGATGTCCCGTTCAATGCATATTACATGACCATCTCAGGGCACACTCCGTACTCATGGGGATGGATAGCGAGCGAGTACAGGGAGAAGCTGGAGAAATACGACTGGTCAGAAAGCACCAAGCAGTATGTTGCGACGGTCATGGAGGTCGACAGTGCGCTGGAAGCTTTGCTGAAAAGCCTGGAAGATGCCGGAAAACTAGACAATACGCTCATCGTCGCAGTGGCGGATCACATACCGTATACTGCAGTGGAAGCTGTCGGAGAGCTCAGGGATACGAATTATGGCACTTCAGACGATGCGACCTACGTAAATGAAAGAGTTCTGGATACTGAAGTCTACAGGAATACCCTGATGATGTGGACAGGGTCCATGAAGGAAAAAGTTGTCATCGATAAGGTGTGCACGCAGGTCGATATCCTGCCGACTCTCCTCAATCTGCTTGGTATCGAATATGATTCCAGGATGCTTCCCGGTTCCGATATGCTCTCAAGCGCAAGCGGTCTGGTCATCTTCTATTCGAAGAGCTGGAGAAGTGATGTCGGTTATTACAATTCATACACCGGGGAGTTCAGGCTGAAAGAAGGGCTCACCATGTCAGCGGCTGCCATTGAGAGTTATGTGGATTTCATGAACAAGACCGTCGAGTGCAAGAGGGATATGACAACGATGATACTGGCGACGGACTTCTATGAACAGGTGTTCGGCGGCTGAACAGATCGGGACTGAACAAGAAACAAACATAATAAATGATGACAGGCCTCCTCCTTACCGGAAGAGGCCTGTGTGTTTTTTGCTGCGCTTTAGAAGATCCCCTGCTCAAGCATTGCCGTGGCGACTTTCTTAAAGCCTGCGATATTGGCTCCGGAGATCAGATCATAACCGAGGCCGTATTCCTCGGCAGCGTCTGCGGAAACGTCGTGGATATTGATCATCATGCTCCTGAGATGATCATCGACTTCCTTCGCAGTCCAAACGAGACGCTCAGAGTTTTGAGCCATCTCGAGCGCTGAAACACCGACACCGCCTGCGTTCACGGCTTTGGACGGGGCAACGACGATATCTTTCCGGGTGCGGAGGAAAGCAAGGGCTTCCGCTGTGGTCGGCATATTGGATACCTCTATATAGTACCGAACATTGGAAGCAGCGAGTTTCTTCGCGTCATCCAGATCTATCTCGTTCTGAGTAGCAGCCGGCATGTAGACGTCGATATCATCCGCACCGACGAATTTCGCTCCGGGGAAGAACTCGCAGCCGAACTTTTCGGCATATGCTTTGACTCCAGTGTGCTTTTCCCTCATCTCCAGCATATAATCGATCTTCTCTTCAGTATTGATGCCGTCGGGATCATGAATATAACCATCAGAGCCTGATATGTAGCAGCAGATCGCTCCGAGCTCAGCAGCTTTCTTGACTATGCCCCACGCAACATTGCCGTAGCCGGTAACACCGATGCGCTTTCCCTCCATGCTGTCGCCCTGATGCTTCAGGACTTCTTCCAGGTAGTACATGGCTCCGTAGCCCGTGGCTTCCGGCCGTATCAGAGATCCGCCGTAGCTGAGCCCTTTACCAGTAAAGACGCCGTTCTCCCAGACTCCCTTGAGTCTTCTGTACTGGCCGAACATGTATCCGATCTCGCGTCCGCCGACACCCATGTCTCCGGCAGGAACGTCTACATCGGGTCCTATATATCTGAAAAGAGCTGACACGAAACTCTGGCAGAA
>JAFZZV010000141.1 GCA_017828855.1 Oscillospiraceae bacterium
AACTACGCGGACTACGAGGATGCGGCGGTGGAGAGCCGCAACGTATATGATGTATGCGAAAAACACGGCAAGCCCGTTATCGTCATGGAGCCTGTGAAGGGCGGAACTCTGGTAAACCTTCCCGGTGAGGCGGACGGTATCCTCAGGGACCTCGGCGGAGGCAGCAACGCGAGCTACGCGCTGCGCTTTGCTGCGGGATTCCCAAGCATCGCAGTGGTACTGTCCGGTATGAGCGACATGGCGCAGATGGAGGACAACATCTCGACCATGAAGGATTATATGCCGCTGTCAGAGGAAGAACAGTCGGCGATATCCAAGGTGAGAGATATCTTCAAGGGACTGGATCTGATACCCTGCACTGCATGCCGTTACTGCATAGAGGAGAATGACTGCCCAATGAAGATCCGTATACCGGATCTCTTTGCGGCGATGAACAACTTCCAGACGTTCCACAGCGACAATACTTTCTTCTATTACGGAGACATCATTACCGGCAACGGACACGGAAAAGCCTCAGACTGCGTCAGGTGCGGGATGTGCGAGCAGGTCTGCCCGCAGCATCTGCCCATCAGGGAACTGCTGGAGAAGGTGGCATCTACATTCGAAGGCTGAAAACAGGAAAAGCGCGCGAGAACCCGGAGCGATCCGGGTTCTTTCTCTGTGTGGGAGGTCTGGCGCGGAGGACTGACAGAACGGATATTGCTGAAAGAGATCCGGGAGAGGAATAATCAACAAATGTACTTGAGGGAATTCCGCCCAAATTCAACATAACGCAGAATCGGCGAAACGCGTCCGAAGGAAATAGACAAAGGATGCGCGGCATGTTATACTTTCTGCGGTCTTTAAGGCGATACAGAGATATCGGCAAGATCCCGGAACAAAAGGAAAAGGACGGACATGCATCCGCCCGGTCTTTGTTTGAAGTGATCCTGCCTGACGGCAGGTTTTTTTGTGGGGAGAAACGTATGGGGAACAGGTTCATTACTGTCGATCCGGACCGCATCCTGGGAAGCACAGATATGGGACCCGTGTTCTCATCCGGACTTCTCAAGACGGACGAGAGCAGGGAACTGTATGTTTTTCCCGGTTTCTGTGACGTGCATGTGCACTTCAGGGAACCGGGTTTTTCTTATAAGGAGACGATCCTCAGCGGAAGCCTGGCCGCGGCACACGGCGGTTATACCGATGTATGCACGATGCCGAACCTGGACCCGGTGCCGGACAGCCCGGAACATCTCAAGGCTCAGCAGGAGATCATAGACAGGGATGCGGCAGTCAGGATCCATCCGTACGGAGCGATAACCGTGAGGGAAGAGGGAAAGGAACTGTCCGACTTGGAAGGGATGTCGCGAGGAGTCGTCGCTTTTTCCGATGACGGCAAGGGAATACAGTCGGAAGAGACGATGAGAGATGCGATGCTCAGAGCAAAGGCTCTCGGGAAGATCATAGCTGCCCACTGCGAAGACGAGTCTCTCCTCCGAGGAGGTTATATACACGACGGGAGATACGCAGCGGAGCACGGTCACAGAGGGATATCCTCCGCCAGCGAGTTCAGACAGATCGAAAGGGATCTCCTGCTCGCGGAAGAGACCGAATGTGCGTATCACGTCTGCCACATCTCCGCAAAGGAGAGCGTGGAGGCAGTCAGGAGAGCTAAGACGAGAGGGGTCAACGTCACATGTGAGACGGCGCCGCACTATCTGGTGCTCTGTGAGGATGATCTGAAAGAGGACGGCAGGTTCAAGATGAATCCGCCTCTCCGGTCGGCGGAGGACAGGGAAGCCCTGATCGAGGGACTCACGGACGGGACCATAGATATGATCGCAACGGATCACGCTCCGCACAGCGAAGAAGAGAAGAGCCGGGGACTTGAGAAGAGCGCATTCGGGATAACGGGACTTGAGACGGCATTTCCGGTGCTTTACAGCAGTCTCGTGCTGGGCGGCAGGATCAGCCTGGAGAGGCTGATCACTCTGATGACGTCAGCGCCGAGAAGAAGATTCGGGATAACAGGCGATCCGGGGTACACGGTATGGGATCTGGAGAAGGTCTACAGGATCGATCCGGGACAGTTCCTCTCAAAAGGAAAGTCGACTCCGTTCGCGGGTATGGAAGTGCGCGGTTCATGCGTTGAAACAGTGATAGACGGAAAAGATATATACAGGAGATAATCGTAATGGCAAAACGCAAGGATATCAAAAAGATACTGATCATCGGTTCCGGCCCAATCGTGATCGGGCAGGCGGCAGAATTCGACTACGCGGGCACACAGGCATGCCTGGCGCTCAAGGAGGAAGGGTATCAGGTCATACTCTGCAACTCCAATCCCGCGACCATCATGACAGACACATCTATAGCGGACAAGGTTTACATGGAGCCGCTGACGCTGGAGTACATCGCGAAGATACTCAGGTATGAGCGTCCAGACGCGATCCTCCCCGGCATCGGGGGACAGACCGGGCTCAACCTTGCAGTGCAGCTGGAGAAGAAAGGAGTCCTTAAGGAATGCGGAGTCGAGCTCCTCGGAACTTCAAGCCACAGCATAGAGCTCGCAGAGGACCGCGAGATGTTCAAGGAGATGTGTATCTCGATAGGCGAGCCCGTCATTCCCTCCGAGATCACCTACAGCGTGGAGGAGGCGTTCAGGGCGGCTGATGACATCGGATATCCTGTAGTCCTCAGGCCTGCGTTCACCCTGGGCGGCTCCGGCGGCGGATTCGCCAACGACAGAGTGGAACTGGAGGAGATCGCGGCCAACGCCTTCAAGGTCTCTCCCGTGCATCAGGTCCTGGTGGAGAAGAGCGTCAAGGGGTTCAAGGAGATAGAGTTCGAGGTGATGCGGGACTCCAGGGACAACGCCATCACCATCTGCGGTATGGAGAACGTGGACCCCGTCGGGGTGCACACAGGCGACAGCATCGTCGTGGCTCCGATCCTGTCTCTGTCCGATGCGGATCTCAAGATGCTCAACGACAGCGCTATAAAGATCATAAGGGAGCTTAAGATCAGCGGCGGATGCAACGTGCAGTTCGCGCTGAACCCCGAGAACAGTGAATACTACCTTATAGAAGTCAACCCCAGAGTCTCCAGATCCTCTGCGCTGGCTTCAAAGGCGAGCGGATATCCCATCGCGAGAGTCACGGCAAAGATCGCGGTCGGAATGACGCTCGACGAGATCCCCGTCGCGGGAGGTTATGCATCCACGGAGCCCTCGCTGGACTACTATGTGGCCAAGTTCCCGCGCTTTCCGTTCGACAAGTTCCCTACAGCGTCCAACGAACTCGGTACCCAGATGAAGGCTACCGGCGAGGTCATGGGCATAGGATCCAACCTGGAGGAATGCATCCTAAAGTCGGTCAGATCGCTGGAGATCGGCGTGAACCACGTATGGATGCCGAAATTCGACAGTTACAGCGACGGTGAGCTGGAGCAGTATGTGTCGGGGTTCCGTTCCGACGGGATATTTGCGGTATGCGAGCTTCTCAGGAGAGGAATGTCCGTGGAGAGGCTGCATGAGCTCACGATGATCACGGAACTGTTCCTGGAATCGTACAGGAAGATTATCGATATGGAGCGGAAACTGCTCAGCAACGTCAACTCCATTGAGGTGCTCAGGGAAGCCAAGGTCATGGGATTTTCGGACGCCTGCATAGCGAGACTCTGGAATCTCAAGGAAGTCGAGGTCTACGAGAGAAGGAAGAAGAACGGCATCACCCCAGTGTTCCGCATGGTGGACACTCTGCATACCGGGAAGTATATCCCGTATCTCTATTCCTCCTATTCCGGAGAGAACGAATCGAGGCTCACCGAGTTCAGCAAGATCGTCGTTCTCGGTGCAGGACCCATACGTATCGGCCAGGGAGTCGAGTTCGACTACTCTTCCGTGCATTCGGTCCAGACGATAAAGCGTTCCAAGTATGAGGCGATAATCATCAATAACAACCCGGAAACGGTATCCACTGACTACACAACGGCAGACAAGCTCTACTTCGAGCCGCTGACAGTGGAGGATGTGATGGCGATCATAGACTATGAGCAGCCGGATGACATCGTGGTCTCCCTCGGAGGACAGACTGCGATCAACCTGACCCAGCCGCTGCTGGACAGGGGAGTCAAGATCGTCGGGACCAACTGCGACGCGATAGATACCGCGGAGAACCGAGACAGCTTCGAAAAGCTTCTGGTTGAGCTTGAGATCCCCCAGGCGGAGGGACAGGCTGTTACTGATATCGAGAGCGGCGTGGAAGTCGCCGCCCGCATAGGCTATCCCGTGCTCGTAAGGCCTTCGTTCGTGCTGGGAGGAAGGGCGATGCAGATCGTCGCCAACGAGGACCAGCTGAGGAGGTATCTGAGGACTGCGGTAGAGATCGATAAGGACAGGCCCGTGCTGGTGGATCACTACATCGAGGGAAAGGAACTCGAAGTGGATGCTGTGTGCGACGGCAGCGATGTCTTCGTGCCTGGAATCATGGAGCTTGTGGAGAGGACGGGCATACATTCCGGAGACTCCATCAGCGTATACCCAACCTTCAGCGTATCTGACAGGGTCAAGGGGATCATACTGCAGTACACCAAGAAGCTCGGGCTCGGCCTGGGCATCAGGGGACTGTACAATATCCAGTTCATAGTGGACCGGAACGAGGACGTCTTCGTGATCGAGGTCAACCCGAGGTCCTCGAGAACAGTGCCGTTCCTCTCCAAGGCGACCGGTTACTCGCTGGCTGACATAGCGACTGAAGTCACTCTCGGCAAGACGCTCAAGGAGCAGGGTATATTCACCATGTATCCCGACGAGAAGAAGAGATACTATGTAAAGGTGCCCGTGTTCTCATTCAGCAAGATAAAGGGAGTGGACGCCTATCTCAGCCCTGAGATGAAGTCCACAGGAGAGGCGATCGGATATGACGACAAGCTCAACCGTGCTCTTTTCAAAGCTCTGCAGGCTGCGGGCATGAAAGTGCAGAACTACGGTACGGTGTTCGCGACGATCGCAGATAAGGACAAGGAGGAGGCTCTCGGCCTCATCCGCAGATTCTATAACCTCGGATTCAATATCCAGGCGACAGCCGGAACAGCACAGTACCTTAAGGACAGGGGCATCAGGACCCATGTCCTGGGCAAGATCGGAGAGGGAAGCGGCGACATCCCGGACGCGATCACTCAGGGATATCTGTCATATATAATCAATACAAGAGACCCCGGAGCCGTCATCGAGGAGAGCGATGGTGTACAGATAAGGAAGCTTGCGACAGAGAACAACGTCACGATCTTCACCTCGCTTGACACTGTCAGGGTGCTGCTTGACGTACTGGAAGAGACTACGCTGACTATTTCCACCATCGACGCGTGAGGACGATGCATTGAAAGAATCCGTATTTACAGTTACACAGAACAGTCAGATAGCGACTCTGACATACCTTATGCGGCTTGATGGGGACTGCTCGGATATCATTCGCCCGGGACAGTTCGTGAACATCCGCATCGAGGGGCTTTTCCTCAGAAGACCGATATCGGTGTGCGACCTTGCTGACAACAGGCTTACGATCATATACAAGACTGTCGGAAAGGGAACTGAGATCATGGCCGGAATGAAGCCCGGACAGGAACTGTCCCTTTTGACGGGCCTGGGGAACGGATACGATCTCTCGAAGGCGGGAGATTCTCCGCTCCTGATCGGCGGCGGGGTCGGGATACCTCCACTATATTACCTTGCAAGAAAACTCAGAGAGGAAGGAAAAGCGGTCACCGCGCTGCTCGGATTCAACAGGAAAGAGGAGATGTTCTTCGAGAATGAGTTCAGAGAGCTTGGCTGCGATGTCACAGTGACCACTGCAGACGGAAGCTGCGGGACGAAGGGATTCGTGACCGACGCCATCCCTGCCGGTCACAGTTATTTCTACACCTGCGGGCCGGAGCCGATGCTCAGTGCGGTCTATAGGGCAACGGTGACCTCCGGTCAGTTCAGTTTTGAGGAGAGGATGGGATGCGGTTTCGGCGCATGCATGGGATGCAGCTGCAGGACCGTGACCGGATACAAGAGGATATGCAAGGACGGACCCGTCCTTGAGAAGGAGGAGATCCTGTGGGAAGACTGAGCACTGAGCTCTGCGGGATAGAGCTTGACAGCCCGCTGATACCCGCTTCCGGTACATTCGGCTACGGATATGAATTTGCTGAACTTTATGACATAAACATGCTCGGAACATTCTCCTTCAAGGGGACGACTGCACAGCCGAGATTCGGAAACCCGACACCGAGGATCGCCGAGACACCTTCAGGCATGCTGAACGCCGTAGGGCTTCAGAACCCGGGCGTTGACGCGGTGATAAGCGAAGAGCTTCCTAAGCTTGCAAAAGTGTTCCGCAAGCCGGTCATGGCAAATGTAAGCGGTTTCTCGGTGGAAGACTACGTCACGAGCTGCGCGAAACTTGATTCACAGTCTCAGGTGGGATGGCTCGAAGTGAACATCAGCTGTCCCAATGTCCATGGAGGAGGGATGAGCTTCGGCACTGACCCGGATCTTGCGGCAGAGGTCACCAAAGAGGTGAAGAAAGTCACCGGAAAGCCGGTGATAGTCAAACTGTCTCCGAACGTCACCGACATCACCGCCATTGCGAGAGCATGTGAGGATGCCGGCGCTGACGGGATAAGCCTGATAAACACGCTTATGGGGATGAGGATCGACATCAGAAGAAGGAAGCCCGTGCTTGCCAACAGGACCGGGGGACTCTCCGGACCGGCCATTCTGCCCGTTGCGCTAAGAATGGTCTGGGACGTGTACGAAGCAGTCAGCATCCCTGTGGTGGGTATGGGAGGGATCTCGAACGCGGAAGACGTCATCGAGATGATGATGGCAGGAGCGTGTGCGGTCGAGATAGGCTCCGCGAACCTGACCGATCCCTTCGTCTGCAGGGACATAACGGAAGAACTTCCCGGTCTGATGGACAGACTGGGGATAAAAGACATAAAAGACATCATAGGAGCTGCGCACAATGGGTAAAGACGTAATAATCGCATGCGATTTCAGCAGCGCTGAAGAGACGCTGTCTTTCCTGGACGGATTCACGGGAAGGAAACCGTTCGTCAAGATCGGAATGGAGCTTTTTTATGCAGCCGGCCCCGAGATAGTACGGGAGATCAAAAAGAGAGGACACAGGGTGTTCCTGGACCTCAAGTTGCACGACATCCCCAACACGGTCGGGAAGGCTATGGCAGTGCTGTCTGCACTGGATACCGATATAGTTAACCTGCATGCGGCAGGAGGATCTGCAATGATGAGAGCCGCAGTGAAAGGACTGACCAGGGCTGATGGAACGAGACCGCTGCTCATCGCGGTGACTCAGCTGACCAGCATAGACCAGCAGACCCTGGAGAACGAACTGCTGATCGACAGACCTCTGGACAGCGTGGTGATGGAATACGCCTCCAATGCCGCGGCATCCGGGCTTGACGGTGTGGTCTGCTCACCGCTGGAAGCAGGAAAGGTCCATGAAGTCTGCGGAAAAGGATTCCTGACAGTGACTCCGGGCATCCGGTTCGCCGACGGATCAAGCGATGACCAGAAGAGGATAATGACACCTGCCCAGGCAAAGCTGGAGGGGTGTGACTATATAGTAGTCGGAAGGGCGATAACCGCCGCTGCCGACCCCGTAGCGGCATACGACAGGTGCTGCGCTGAATTCATAGACTGAGGAGGAGCAACCATGGAACTCAAGAGACTCATCGCCGAGGATCTGCTTAAGATCAAAGCGGTCTTCTTCCGCCCGGAGGAGCCGTTTACATGGGCAAGCGGCATAAAGAGCCCCGTTTACTGCGATAACCGACTGACTCTCACAGCTCCCGATGTCAGAAACGACGTTGAGAACGGGCTGGTCTCCCTTATCAGAGAGAACTATCCCGATGCGGAGGTGCTTATGGGCACTTCAACTGCAGGGATCGCGCATGCCGCGATAGCAGGCCATATCATGGGGCTTCCGATGGGATACGTCAGATCCGGCAGCAAGGATCACGGAAGACAAAACCAGATAGAAGGAAGACTGGAAGCCGGACAGAAAGTCGTTGTCGTGGAGGATCTGATATCCACCGGCGGCAGCGTGATCGAGGTCGTAAATGTGCTCAGGGAAGCCGGAGCGGAAGTGCTGGGAATAGTGTCCATCTTCACCTACGGGATGCAGAAGGGACTGGACAGGCTTGCACAGGCAGAGGTGACGAATCATTCGCTGACCGACTTCGACTGCATAGCGCAGGTCGCGGCAGAGACCGGGTATATTAAGCCGGAGGACGTCAAGAGGCTGATAGCGTTCCGTGACGACCCGTCCGACGAGAGCTGGATCGGAGCCTGAAGACATGAGGAACGTTATAGACATTCTGGATCTCAGTACGGAGGAGATCGATGACCTTGTCGCAACGGCAGAGGACATAATCAGTTCGCCCTCGAAATATGCCGATATCTGCAGGGGAAAGAAACTTGCGACGCTGTTCTATGAACCGTCCACGAGAACGAGGATGAGCTTCGAGGCTGCCATGTATGAACTGGGCGGGAACGTGCTGTCCATGGCGAGCGCCGCGTCGTCTTCCGCAGCCAAGGGTGAGAGCGTAGCGGATACCGTTAAGGTCATCAGCTGCTACGCCGACATCATAGCGATACGTCATCCGAAGGAAGGCGCTGCGCTGGTCGCTGCAAACAATGCGTCGATACCGGTGATAAACGGAGGTGACGGAGGGCACTGCCATCCCACGCAGACGCTCGCGGATCTGCTTACGATACACAGGGAAAAAGGAAAATTCAGCGGTCTGACCATAGGTCTCTGCGGAGACCTCAAGTTCGGAAGGACAGTGCACTCACTCATAAACGCTATGGCTAGGTATGAGGGAACGAGGTTCGTCTTCATATCACCTGAAGAGCTGAAGGTGCCGGATTATGTCATCAGGGAGTCGGTGGAGAAAAAGGGGATCCCTTATACGGAAACGACCGACCTGGACGGAGCTATGCCGGAACTCGACATCCTATACATGACGAGGATACAGAGGGAGAGATTCTTCAATGAGGAGGAATACCTGAGGCTCAAGGACTCCTACATACTCACTGCAGACAGGATGAAGTATGCAGGTGAAAACATGATCGTCATGCATCCGCTGCCCAGAGTCAATGAGATCAGTGTCGCTGTGGATGACGACCCGAGAGCCTGTTACTTCAAGCAGGTCCTGTACGGCAAATACATGCGTGAGGCGCTGATACTCATGCTCCTGAAAGAAGCGGGAAAACTTGAGGGAACAGGCCGTTTCAGAACGGTCCTGCTGTAACGGAGGCATAGCGTATGAATATAGATCCCATTAT
>JAFZZV010000142.1 GCA_017828855.1 Oscillospiraceae bacterium
AAGCCTCCCACTTTTGTCTTATAAGTCAGACTTTATCCTGTCAGTTCATCACTGACAGACTGGCGGTACATCGTGGGGTGATCGACTGCACCCCGCCTACAGGAGCATGCTCCCGCAGTACGGTATCGCTACTTCTTACGATACCTTCTGAGCCTTCAGCAGGTACTCCGTTCCCATCTTCTGAAGGTTCATCGCTCCGATTCGGTCATCCTTTGAGGTGTATCCGCATTCCCTGCATTTGAATACATGATCCCTTTTGTCGCGGTTTCCTCTTTCAGTATGACCGCATACAGGACATCTCTGTGATGTGTATCTCGGATCCACCTTGATGACCATGCTTCCGTTCATCTGAGCCTTGTATGTCAGTTTCTGTTCCAGATCATAGTATGGCCAGCTTACCTGTACATACCTGTCCTTTACCCTTACACGCTCAGAGGCGGTACGTATCCCCGTCAGATCTTCCAGAACGAACAGCGTGCCTTCCGGATGTTCGCGTACGAGTGTCTTTGATAAGCAATGGTTCACATCGCTCATCCAGCGGTTCTCTCTCCGCCCGATGGCACGAATCCTTCTTCTGGCAGATGATGTCTGCTTCTTCTGCAGCTCCTGACGAAGCTTCTTGTAGTGAGCTCTCTTCTGTTTTACCTCTGCTCCCGACATGAAGGATGTCTTCTCCCCGTCATATGATACGGTCAGGAATCTGATGCCTCTGTCTATTCCCACGACATCAGTGATGTCGGAAGGCTCCGGAGGATCAGGGACCTCTACAGTGACAGGGATATGCAGATAGAACTTCCCCTTACGGAACACGAGTTTTGCAGTGCCCATCCTTGCCCCGTCAGCGAAAGCCCAGTCCATAGCATCAGAGCGGAACGGCACCTTTATACGTCCTTCCAGAGTATTCAGACTGAACACTCTCTCAGTGTGTTCCTTAATCCACAGAAGAGAGTAATCTCTTCCTCTCACAAGAGACAACTGAGGAATACTGAACTTAGGAACGACAGATCCTTTCTTCTTCCTGAACTTCTCAGGATGAGAAGAAATGTTCGTTCTCAGAGACTTATAAGAAGCGGTAACAGTCCTGATGACGCTCTGAGCCATCTGGGTAGGAAGAGAGAACATGCTGCGGCAGTCACTGTAGGCGAGATCATGGAGCCTGTAACGGTCAGGCCTGACTTTACCTGAAGATACAAGGCCTGAGACATAGTTGCAGGCATCTGAATAGGCTGACATGGTCTGTCTGAGAAGTACAGCCTGTTCATCATCCGGGAAGATCCTCAGTTTGGCAGTACGAGTCTGCAGCAACAGGAAAACACATCCTTTCTGATATAACTCACAGATACATTCTATCAGATGACTTGTACATAAGTATGTACAATGAGAGATGTTTTTCAGGATTCAATTAACAATGTGATCAACATCACAGAACAATACCAAGCAAAAAGGAGGCAGGCGCTCCTCCCACGACTGAAGTCACGGGTCTCCGCGCCTGATTAAGAATGAAAAAGACCTCCATCTCAGTCTTGTTCGACATGATCTGTGACGGAGACGAGAACATGATGGAGTTCCTCTCGAACTACGCAATCTTCTTCGGCATATGGATATTGATCATCGCGATCATTGCCATATGCAAATGGAACCGCCCGATGCTGGGCCTGCTGTTTCCGGAGAAGAAACAGGCTATCAGACATTTCTGCATAGGGACTCTGCTTGGGTTCGGCACCAATGCCTTCTGTGTCATCATGTCCGTCATTCTCGGGGATATCAAGCTGACATACGGCGGTTTCCGGCCGGAAATTATCATTATCTTCATGATCGCGGTATTCATCCAGTCAGGCGCGGAGGAGATCACCGACCGCATGTATCTGTACTCGAAGCTCAGGAGGAGATACGTCAGCCCGCTCGTAGCTTTCTTGGTGAACGCGGTGACCTTCACTCTGATGCATAAGGGAAATGACGGGTTTACGCCTGTAGCAGGGATGCAGATATTCGCCATAGCGGTACTGTTCTCGGAGTTCATGTACTGGTATGACGGGCTCTGGATCAGCATGGCGTTCCATGCAGCGTGGAACTTTACGCAGAGCATATTCTTCGGCCTTCCGAACAGCGGGATAGTCTCCTCATACTCTGTGTTCAGGTTGGACGCTGCCTCCGCAGAGAACGGCCTGTTCTACAACGTGGGCTTCGGCGTGGAGGGAAGCGTCGGAGCGCTGCTGCTGATATCGGCTATCGCGGTCTGGGTATTCATCAGGAACCGAGGGAAAGAGGAGAGGAACGACATCTGGAGACCGTTCGAGGCTGCTGTGGTGCAGGAGTCGGACGGAGAGTCATTTCCCCCAGCGAGTAATGGATAAACGGCATTCTAAAACACATACAGCATTATCCGAACAGGAGAAAACAGCGGGCATTCAGGGCTGAAGTTTTCTTGCGGAAAGGGAGTTAAAGCAGATGAATGAGGCAAGGAGAGGATCCTGCGTGATCCTGCTGAACGGACCGTCTTCCTCCGGAAAGTCTTCCATTGCAGCAGTACTCACTGATGAATTGTCAAGACTGGGGATCTGTCCGGTGACGATATCCGTCGACGATTACATGAAGATATCCACGGACGAGGAGATATGGGAGGATGACGTATTTGAGACGGTCCCGGAGATGTGCCGTGACATTGCTCTCGCGCTGGACGAAGGAAAGACGGTCATAATCGACCATGTGATCACCAGCAAGCGCATATTCGATGCGGTTATGGATTCCGCCGGAGGCAGGACCGTGAAGACTGTCCTTATCAAGTGCAGCGCCGGGACACTGAGACAGCGGGAAGCCGAAAGGGGAGACAGGTTCATTGGTTCCGCCGAAGCTTCGCTTAAGTACCTGTACCCGAAGGACGGTTATGACCTGACCGTTGATACTGACATGATGACGGCAGGGGAGTGCGCGGCAGAGATCCGCGGCACATTTTTCTGCAAAAGATACAGAGAGGTAAAGAAAATGAGAGACCTTATAGCGTACTGCGGGCTGGACTGCGAAGCCTGCAATGCAAGGATCGCGACCTTGAACAATGACGACGAGCTCCGTGCAGAGACAGCCAAGCTCTGGAGCGAACTGAACGGTGCCGAGATAACCCCGAAGATGATCAACTGCGAGGGCTGCCGTGTGGGGGAGATCAAGTATCCTTTCTGCAGCTCGATGTGCGAGATACGCAAGTGCGCGATGGAGAAGCAGTTCGAGACATGCGGCAGCTGTCCGTATATGGAGACCTGTGAAAAGCTTGCCATGATCACTTCCAACGATGAGGGAGCTCTTAAGAATCTCAGATCCTGAGGACTCAGGTGCGGCCTCCGGACCAGAAGTGCTGCTCGGAACAGACAGAAGAGCCTCCCCGGAAGGAGAGCATCGAGTTCTGTTCTGCAAAAGATGCCGAAGCTTGCCCTGACGATGCGAAGCGCTGTCCGAAAAACTGGATGATCTGCCCGAGCAGACCGGAGTTTGGATCCGGATATCTGAAATAAGCCGAAGTCTTCATGATATTGTATCCTTTCTTTGTTTCAGCGGGTGTTTGCATTTCATGTATAGATTATCGGCTTCCTTCCTATCGTCTTGAAGACACTGCTGATACTGATCGCAGATTATTATCTCTACCGGCAGTATTGGCTCAAGAAAAGAAAAAAAGAGATCCGCTTGCCTCTCTATCAGCAGGCGGATCTTGCTGTTATCCTGTTGTTTCTTGTCATCTCACCGGCAGGGATCCAGAATCGCAGCTTCATTGAGCTTCCGGAAGAAGTCAGCCCTGTCGTCGTATGTATATGCGTGTATCGCCTGAAGCCTCCCGAGCCTCATGCTCATACCCAGGGGGAGAGAGGTCTTCTCGAGGTACACCAGCATACGCGGCTTGTCCAAGTCTCTGGCAAAGTTGATCTCATCCTTGCAGTTGTTTGAATTGATGTAGTTTCCGGAAATAAATGAGATCACACACCCGCAGTCAGCGATGTGCCCCGCGATGTATTCGTCCCACTCGGTTCCGGGGTCGATGCCCTCATCGTACCAGACCCTGCAGCCTTCCTGCTGAAGTCTTGATATGATGTCGAACACCTCGTCTTTGTCTTTGTGTGCATAGCTGATGAATACGTAAGGCTCGTTCCCGGTATAGGGCTTCTCAGGGGTGCGGTATGTTGCGCGGCGTTCTCTGGCTCCGGCGCCTTCAACGGCGTCATTGACAGCCTGAACAAGCGCCTTGTCGCCGCCCTTTGCGGAGAGCTCGACCCTGACGCTTCCGTGATCACTGAGCAGCTGAGCGAGAGGTCCTTCCAGTTCATAGTTCTCATTCAGCGACGCGACGATCACAGGCTTTCCCATCATGCACGCGTGGCTGATCTCCCTGACGATGAACATGCTCTCGTATGTGCCGTCACCCAGTATCATCACCACGGCAGGAGCGTCGGTCAGATTCCGGTATATGTCGTCGCTCTCATCACTGCCGAGAGACGGTTCGCTGTACGAGCGGTATGTACGGAATCCTTTCTTCTCCAGCACTCGCGCTACCTTCTTCGCGCTGTCGATGTCCGGCCTTCCGTATGATATGTAGATCGATCCTGCCATCAGCTCTCTCCTTCCTCACGGCATTCTTCTATTCCGGCCGCGGAGGCGACCTTCTCAAAGAACTCCTCAATATCCTTATATGTGTACCAGTGGATCGCCTGTATCCTGTTGAACCTGAGTTTCATGCCTGCGGGGAGCTCGTCATTCTTTATATAGATCATTAGCAGGGGCTTGCCCACCTCTCTCGCGAAGAACAGCTCGTCGCGGCAGTTGTCCGATCCGTAGTAGTTCTCGGACAGGAATGCCATCAGGTAGCTGCAGGCGTCTATGTGTGTGGCGATGTACTCGTCCCACTCTGTGCCCGGGTCTATGCCTTCGTCGAACCAAACCCTGTAACCGTGCTTCTGGAAGCCCCTGATGATCTCAAAGACAGTATCCTTGTCCATGTGAGAGTAGCTCGCGAAGATGAACGGATCCTCGCCGTCGTAGGGATAGATCCTGCTTCTTAGTTCTTTCTCGGCGCGGGCTTCCTCCAGACCGGATGAGACGGCTGCTGCGATCTCTTCCGCTGAGACGGAAGCCGGGGAGAACGTCATAAGTCTGGTGTTGCAGCCCTCTATCTGTCTGACCTCGTCGAGAATGCGCGGAGACGGCTGGTCCGGTTCGAGATACACGCAGATGCAGGATGCCTTCATAGCCTGCTCGATCTGTGCGTCCCAGTCTTTTGTGTAGTCCATGTCCCTCCACACGAGGAAGCATGACACGCCGGAGGACTCCAGGATCTCTGCGGTCCCGGAGGCCAGTTCCTGCTCCTTCTTGCTGCAGCAGAAGTATATGTCGGCTTTCCTGCTGTCCATGCTTCGGCGGTCCTCTGTGATGGAGAAAAGAACAAACTCTTCTGCTTAGAATTCTAGCACAGACCCGGTGGACGGGAAAAGTCCCGAAACAGACAGTCCGTCCTGTTCCGGGACCAGTGCTCTATTCGGTTATAGGATGCTGTATCAGTCTCAGTGCGGTCTTCCGCCCATCATTCCCCCGCCCATCATCTGGTTGGTGATGGTGCTGGCCTGGGAACCGTTGACGTAGATCGTACCTCCGGTCCAGCTGATGGTGCCGTCTGCATCAAAGGGCGACTGTGCGCTTATGTCGATGGTGCCGCCGGAGATCGTGAGGTATCCGTTGGAGTCAACTGCGTCCGTGTCTCCGGGACCCATTTCTATATGAAGGTCTCCGCCGCTGATGGTGATGCCCACGCTCAGTGAATTCGATTTCCTTCCGGCGTTGAGACCGTCGTCGCTCGCTGTGATACTGACAGTGCCTCCCGCGATCTCAACCTGCGTGGCTTCGATGCCCTCAGCAGCATTCACGGTGATCTCCCCGCCGCTTACTGAGGCGACGGTTGTCGCGTGTATCGCATCGTCCTTTGCATCTATTGTGATCGTGCCGCCTTCGATCGCGATCCATCCGACTGTGTCGTCATCGTCGTTCTCCGCGTGCAGGCCGTCTTTGTCGGTCACGATGCCGACGGTCCCTCCGGCGACGGCGATGGAGTCGTTGGCTTCGAGTGCGTCGTCCCTGCAGCTTATGTTCCAGATGCCGCCTGTGACCTTGAGGTCATCCTTGCTGCTGATCCCGTTAGAAGAGGAGGATACATTGACCGTTCCTGTGCCGTTCAGCACCAGGTCGTCTCTGGAGAAGATCACGGCATCGGTGTTGGTGCTTCCGTCAGAACGGAAGGACCCGGTGACCGAGAGGCTGCTGTCCTCTCCCGCGCTGGTGATGAATACCTTGTCGGCGTTCTGCACGTAGATCACAGGGAAGTCGCTGTTGGTAACATTGAGGCCGTCAAGCACCAGCTGTACCTTGTCCTCGCTTCCTGCGTTCACGATGACCGTGAAGTTCTCAGCGCTGCCGGTAAGGACATACACCCCGCTTTCTGTGACGGTCACTGTTGTGCCGCTCTCTGCGGTTACTGTCTCGGCTTCCGACAGGTCTGCATTCTGTGTGAGATCTCTCTTGGTAAACAGATCGCTGTCGGTCTCGAGGATGATCTCCTCGTATACGGGAGACGCCTGTGCAGCGGGTCCGTTCACGGCCTGAGTCTCTTCCGGGACTTCGTCCTGTTCTGGCGTCTCTTCCGTCTGGACTGCGGGGAGCGTCTTTCCGGTCCCTATGGCTCCGCAGCCCTGCAGTGAAAGCAGAAGTGTTGCTGTCAGAAGGATCAGCGATAATATCATCATCGTTCTGTTTTTCATTGTTATTTTGTTTCCTTTCGGTGTGTCCGAGGCCTCTGGATTTCAAGGCCGGTGTGATAGTTCCGATGATGAAATGATAGATCCGCTGTGTGAACGCTGTCTGAACGAAGAGGCAGGGGAAGATGAATTCCCTGTTAAAAGCGGATGTTCACGTATCCTTAAGGAAAAGGGTGCAGCTGCCTGATAAACCATGTATAATTGGCTGGAACGCTGAAGACAAGGAGCACAAAGTATGTCTGGGAAAAGTTCAAATGGAAATATCCCCAAAAGCCTGCAGCTGCTGGACGGAACGCAGCTCAAGCTGATCGCGATGGTCTCGATGGTCTTTGATCATCTGGGGGACAACTTCTTTCCGGGTCAGATCTGGATGAGGATCATCGGAAGGATGGCGATGCCGCTGTTCTCGTTCTGCATCGCAGAAGGGTTCTGCCACACTCATGACAGGACCAGGTATCTGACCAGGATGCTGGTGTTCGGCGCAGTGAGCGAGATCCCGTTTGACCTTGTGACCTCCGGCAGGATCCTGGAGACAGGGCACCAGAACATCATGCTCACCTTCTCCTGGGCGGTCCTCGGGCTCATCTGTTTGGAGGCAGTCCTGAACAGGATAAAGAAACGTGCAGCAAGATACATCGCCGCCGGGGCATTGATCATTGCTTTCATGGCGGGATCCATATTCCTCAGGATGGATTACACCATGACGGCCGTGCTGCTGATATCCGTGTTCTACCTGATGCGAAATAAGCTGCACCTGTTAAGGACATGCGCCGGTGCAGCGGCGTACGCAGCGCTCAGGAACGTCGGGATCCATATCGCCGGACTGCTCGGGTTCGTGCCGATACTTTTCTACAACGGGAAGAGGGGAAAGGGCCTCAAGTGGCTGTTCTACCTCTTCTATCCGGGACATCTTCTTCTGATATACCTGATAAAGAGGATCTTCTGACTGATATCTCATGATCTTGCCTGACGGGACGGATCCCCGCCGGGCTTTTTTGTGAAGAACTATCCTGCAAGCATGTCTCTGACATATTTCTGTAAATTTCGCAACTATTTCTACAGTGATATTCCACAATTAAGCAAATTGTATTATTATATTATTTAGTGAATTATGCGGAATAAGGGCGGGGCCCATCCGCCTCCGCGGAAAGGACGATAATAATGAACATCCCAAAAGAATTTCTTGAGAACCAGGTATTTGATGCACGTCCTCTCGGCTTCAACCGTCAGCTCATCCCCAGCATGATCAACGGCGGAAAGCACGGCGACACGAACATCGGCTACAAGGTATATCCGGACGGAAAGGTCTGGGTCTCTCTCTACGGCCCGACAGCCAAGGAAGTGACCGCCGGCTATCCGGATAACATGGTCAACCTCGAGCTGCAGGAAGACGGCATGTGGACCGGCACCATCCAGTATGACGAGCCCGGCCAGAAGCAGCTGATCTTCTATGTCGACGGAGTAAGGATCATCAACCCGCTGGCACCCATCAGCTACGGCTGGGGCTATGCCATCAACTACATCGAGATCCCGGATACCGATCAGGATTATCTCCTCATCAAGGATGTCCCCCACGGAACGGTCTCCCAGGATTACTTCTTCTCCACCGTCACAGGCGAGTGGGAGAGCTGCTATGTCTACACTCCTCCCAAGTACAGGGATGATGTCGACACCAAGTATCCCGTATTCTACCTGCAGGACGGCGGCGGCGAGAACGAGACAGTATGGGTTCATCTCGGAAAGATCAACTTCATCATGGACAACCTGCTCGCTGAGGGCAAGGCGGTCCCGTTCATCGTTGTCATGAACAATGCCATGATGCAGGTCAACACCGACGGAAACCCGCATCTCGACACCAGCAAGTACAATGACATGCTCCTCACCGACTGCATCCCGTTCATCGAGTCCCATTACCGCGCGATCCCCGACAAGAAGGCACGCGCCATCGGCGGACTCTCAATGGGCTCACTGCTCTCCGGCGAGATGATCATGAAGCACTATGACGTGTTCGGCTCCGCAGGCCTGTTTACCGGCTGGACATATCCTGTCGGAATGTATGAGGGCAGAAGCCAGGCCGAGCAGATCAAGCCTCTCGACGACGCTGAGACCTGGAACCGCGAGGTCAATCCGTTCTTCGGAGCGATCGGTGATAAAGAGGTGTCGCTGCCCCTGTTCGAGAAGGAGCGCGAGCTCTGCAAGGAGAAGGGGATCAACTACATCCAGAAGATCTATCCTGGACATCACGAGTACCGCGTATGGAGAGCTGCTTTCCATGACTATGCGCAACTGGTCTTCAGGAACCTCTAAACCGCTAATAATCCTGAAAAACCGACATAATCATTCAAAAATAGCTGTATAAAAGAATTGGCGCCGCTTAGGCGGATGCTCATAAGAACGTTTTGAATCAGAATACTATTTGGGCATCTGTTTGACTGGGTTGGCTAAAGAGAGAACCGGACTATTGCTGTTGACAGTAGTTCGGTTCTCTTTCAATCTTATCTAGTGGTAATCTCAGCAAATACTGTTTTCTAATCCCTTTTACCGAAACAGATATTGTCAGTATACAGACTTTAAGCCGTTCCTTCGAATATCGTCCAGTTCTTCAGCGTACAGACAGCCGCATTGATACAGCCGCAGGTACTCCTTGGAAACATCCGAATCAAAAATCAGGACATCATCAGAATTGATCGTCACATCAACGCCGCTGCGGTAAAGTCTGGCAATAGGATGTGACTTCAGATCCGGGACCCTTCCGAGGAGATAATTGCTGGAGGGTGTGATATTTAGCCGGATATGATTGTCCACTAGGAAACGGATCACGGAAGGGTCTTCTGCTGCTGCGATCCCGTGCTGTACCTCATCCAGTTCAAGGCACTCTACCGCGCGGCGTACATCATCCGCTGTTCCCCATTCGCCGACATGTGCTTTCAGTCTGAGACCCTCAGACTTCGCATGCCGATAGATGGACCTGAAGTTTTCTATGGGCTGGGCGAGCTCATCCCCATAGAGGTCGATCGAATAAAACGCTTTGCATCCCCAGAAATGGGACAGACAGTCTTCCAAATATGAGATATCACAATGCCGGGATAAACCGATTTGAAGCCGCAGTTCAATCTCCGGGGCGATCTCCCGATGAGCCACTTCGAATGCATCCACAAGCTCGTCGATATCGCCATGAAAAAACGTTCCCAAGCCCCAGACATCTTCTCCGATTTCAAGAATAGTAACGCCGTCTTCTTTTGCCTGAGAAAACGCAGCTCGTATCAGAAGCCTGCGTCCTTCGGCTGTTTCAAAATAGCCCCCCGTATTTCGTGAATTCCAAGCGTGCATTTCATCCATGGAATGAAGAGGCTCCTTGATCGGCTGAATATCCTTTCCAGAATGATCGAACAAAAACTGTCGGTTTCCACCTAAAACAAAATGATTATGGAGGTCAGCTTTTGGGCACCTGCGAATTGCTTCAAGATCCTCCTGTATCAATGCGTCTGTAAATATCATCGAAGCTCCTTCTGGTTGCGGTTTACAGCACCTTCCAATAACCTGTTTTGTTGGAACCGATCCGCTGAATAAGTTTTTTGTTTTTCAGCGTCGCAAGCAGCCGGGATATCGTTCTTTCTGATTTACCGGATGCTCCCGCCAGGTCGGCGTTTGTCATAGACGGTGACTGTTTCAATAATGACAGCATCAGCAATTCCGCTTCGGTTATCCCGCCATTTATCTCGCTACTCTTTGGCGAGATATTCCTGTCATCTCTTGAGAACTCAAGAGTAAAAGCCGTCTCTTCATTGATATACGAGACAGCGACATTCGCTTCATTACATAGCGTATAGATTTTCCTGATCCCGGAGCCGAAGGTCTCAACATCTTTGCATAGATAAAGCGTTTTGGCAATCACTTCATTCCTCAGGTAGGAACGGATATCCCTGGTATAAAAATCTATCGGTTCGAATTCGTTGGCAAATGATCCCGGGTTGCAAATGGAAATACGATTGGAGAATACATCTATTTCATGCTGAACGGAAATATCGTACCGTGCATGAGCAAAGCTGTTGATCACAGCCTCTCTTATGGCGTCGACAGGGATCTCGGGAATCTCTTTCCGGTGGATCCCGTCTCCGCTCATTTCGACCCGCCAGCGAATGTTTTTTACGATATAGGTTACCGCAGCATCAATCAATTCAAATATATTCCCCTCTGTCCGGTCCATATCCAGAAAAGTTTCTTTGTGATCAGTGGCAAAAACCGCCATTTTCAAAGTAATGGGCTTTCTGGAAGAGAACAGACAGACGCCGGCATTTGTTAGATGGTTTCCATTCAGGACACCAAGCTGATCAAGGATTTTCCGCTTATCGTATTCTATCTCCGGCAGCCTGCCACAAGAAATGGCTGAATCATAAAAAGCTTTTACGGTCTTATCGTCCGCATCATCTATGATCTGATCTGTGGTTTTATTCTCCCAATTCTCTTCATACTCCCGACGGATCATGATCTTACGAAGCTCGGACGGTGAGAGTTCTCTGTCTTCGTCCGCGATTCGGATGTAGTATTTTCCGAAAGCAGAATAGGGAACATCTTCTCCGGAAAAAGTTAGAGTGATGACCTCGATACCCTCTATTTCTTCAATATCTACAATGGGTATCAGCTGCGGTTTTATGGATTCATATACTTTCCTGGAAACATCACGGAGGGTGGAATCGGTAATGGTGAAGGGGTTCGGAGTGCCGTCATTCCTGAGACCGAAATACACCTTTCCCTGCTTATGTTTGTTCAGCATAGCAGAGACAGACACCATGGCCTCATTCAGCTCTCCGGTCGTTTTCTTAAATTCTCTGTGTTCGTCTTCACGCATCATATGGCAGATCTCCCTTCTGTTGTTTTGTATTTTATCATATATGGCGTAATAAATCAACTATGATGGCGAGATAAATGGCGGAATAAAAAACTGAATAATCGTGTTTGATAGTTCGCAGCGTTTTGCAAAAAACGCGCAGCTCGCACCTGTGCGATCATAAGGGTTTGGGATTATCCCAACAAGCCAGATTTGACGAAAGTGGTTCCGATCCGGATCGGGACACTGCTTGCCAGTTACCGATCAGTGACGAACGCTTCACTATGATGAGTCAGGCCTATGAGAGCGAATA
>JAFZZV010000143.1 GCA_017828855.1 Oscillospiraceae bacterium
AATGAAGGTGGCAAGGGCAGC
This sequence comes from Oscillospiraceae bacterium, assembly GCA_017828855.1. Lineage (GTDB taxonomy): Bacteria > Bacillota > Clostridia > Oscillospirales > Ruminococcaceae > RUG11783. Next base: position 22 of record JAFZZV010000143.1, read on the forward strand.
GAAGCCCACAAGGCAGGTGTTATCGGCGATACAGTCGGCGACCCCTTCAAGGATACAGCCGGTCCGTCCATCAACACCCAGATCACTGTCGTGTCCCTGATCGCGTCCCTGCTCTCCACAGCGTTCCTTACGCTGTCTCTCTTCTAAGCGAGATCACAACGGTATGACCGTCAACGGCGGAGGCGGAAAGCCTCCGCCGTGACTTTCCTTAAGCTATTGACAATGATGACACGGAGTGTTATTCTAACCCTACCTCTTTAAGCGGGCTATTTTTTTGTGTACACTTTTTTACACGCAAACGCTTGGAGGGAGGCCGGCAGCAGCTGCTGCGATTACATATGGAGGTGCCGATAATGAGAGTAAAGATCACGCTTGCATGCACAGAATGCAAACAGCGCAACTACGATACAATGAAGGAGAAGAAGAACACTCCTGACCGTCTTGAGCTCAAAAAGTATTGTAGATTCTGCCGCAAGCATACGCTCCATCGCGAGACAAAGTAAGGAGTATATGACGCAATGGCAGATAAGAAGGCTGACAAAAAGAAACCCGGTTTCTTCGCAAAGATCGGAAAGTATTTCCGCGATGTGAAGGGCGAGTTCAAAAAGATCGTATGGCCCAGCCGCAAGCAGGTCCTGAACAACGTCGCGGTAGTTCTCACGATGGTTGTCATCTTTGCTGTGGCGACCTGGGGTCTTGATCTCCTGTTTGCTTTCCTTCGCGATCTCCTTCTCAAACTGTTTTGATCTGGAATTGGAGTGTTTAAATGGCTGAAAGCGCTAAATGGTATGTGGTGCACACATATTCAGGATACGAGAACAAGGTCGCGCAGAACCTTGAAAAGCTCGTAGAGAACCGCCGCCTTCAGGATTACATTCTGGAAGTTAAGATCCCTACCGAGCATGTCGTGGAGATCAAGGACAACAAACGCAAAGAATATGACCGGGAACTTTTCCCGGGCTACGTCCTGGTCAAGATGGTGATGACAGACGAGTCGTGGTACATCGTCCGCAATGCGAACGGCGTTACCGGCTTCGTCGGGACTACCACCAAACCGACTCCTCTCACACAGGCGGAGGTTGACCGCCTCGGAGTTGAGAAAGTCGAAGTCAACGTCGATTACGCTCCCGGTGACATGATCCGCATAATGAACGGTTCGTTCGAAGGATTTACCGGAAGAGTGGAAGAGATCGACCGCGAGAAAGGCCGCGTGAAGGTCAAGGTATCGATGTTCGGACGCGAATCCGTCGCAGAATTGGATATCGAAGACGTTTCACCGCTCTAAAAAAAGATTCACCGGACTTAGTTCCGCTGATATCAGCCGTCCTGCAGGCGGCTCCGGAATGGCTCCGGAAACGGTCAAGACCGGACTGCAGCAGCGGATGCACATGCATCCGGGTGGGAGAGCGTAAATCTTTTCAATACGCTCGAATAACCACACTACGGAGGTTTACTTATGGCAAAGAGAATCGAAGGCTACATCAAGCTTCAGATCCCGGGCGGACAGGCGACTCCTGCTCCTCCCGTAGGTCCCGCGCTTGGTCAGCACAGCGTGAACATCATGGAGTTCACGAAAGCGTTCAATGACAGAACGCGCGCCCAGATGGGCACCATCATCCCCGTGGTCATCACTGTTTATCAGGACCACTCCTTCACGTTCATCACGAAGACCCCTCCCGCACCCGTTCTCATCAAGAAGGAGTGCAATCTGGAGAAGGCTTCCGGAGAGCCCAACAAGAACAAGGTCGCGACGATCTCTCTCGAGTCAGTCCGCAAGATCGCTGAGACAAAGATGCCTGATCTCAACGCCGCCAATATCGAGTCGGCCATGAGCATGATCAAGGGCACCTGCCGCAGCATGGGCATCGTAGTAGAGGAGGGCTGATCATATGAAGCACGGAAAGAGATACAGTGAACTCGCAAAGAAGATCGACCGCATGAAACAGTACGACACGGCAGAAGCCTGCCAGCTCTGCTGTGAGGTTGCAAACGCAAAGTTCGACGAGACAGTCGAGATGCATATCCGCCTCGGAGTCGACAGCCGTCACGCCGACCAGCAGGTCCGCGGCGCCGTCGTTCTCCCGAACGGAACAGGCAAAGACGTCCGCGTCGCAGTATTCGCCAAGGGCGATGCTGCCAGAGCAGCTGAGGCTGCCGGCGCTGAATATGTCGGAGCGGAAGAACTTGCCGAGAAGATCCAGAAGGAAAACTTCATGGACTTCGACGTGGTCATCGCATCCCCGGATATGATGGGTGTCGTCGGAAGACTCGGTAGGATCCTCGGACCCCGCGGTCTTATGCCGAACCCCAAGGCCGGAACGGTCTCTCCCGATGTTGCGAAAGCAGTCGCTGACGCAAAAGCCGGTAAGATCGAATACAGGCTCGATAAGAGCAACATCATCCACTGCCCGATCGGAAAGGCTTCCTTCGGGACAGAGAAACTGGTCGAGAACTTCGAGACCCTTCTCGATGCGGTGATCAAGGCCAAGCCCGCTGCCGCAAAGGGACAGTACATCAGGAGCTGCGTCATCTCCAGCACGATGGGCCCCGGGATCAAGGTCGCGACCGGACGTTACACCAACGTTGCAAGCACCAACGCTCAGTAATACAAAACTTGACACACAGTGATGTGTGAAGTAAAATAACAAGGCTGTTTTCCAAAGACAGCAGGTGTGAAAACGTAATGGGCGTGACAGCCCGCCTGCCGAGGATAAAACGCACTGCACTTCTGTGCATGGTTTTATGAAGGTTTGTCCCTCCTCGGCATCCGCTGAGGAGGGTTTTGTTTTCACCTCAAAAAAGAAAACAAGGAGGTAAACCGATTCAATGGCAACTGAGAGGATTCTCAACGAAAAGAAGGCCGCTGTTTCCGCGCTTGCGGAGAAGCTCAAGGCTTCAAATGCCGTCGTTCTTGTGGACTACCGCGGAATCGACGTCGCTGACGACACAGCTCTGCGCAAAGAGCTCCGTGAAGCCGGCGTCGAGTACAAGGTCATCAAGAACACCATTATGAAGTACGCCTGTGAAGAAGCCGGGATGCATGACCTGATCGAAGACATCAAGGGCACAATTTCCGTCGCTATCAGCGAGGATGAGATCGCTCCCTGCAAGGTCCTTCACAAATACGCCGACCAGTTCACCGATAAGTTCAACGTAAAAGCCGGATTCATCGACGGACAGAAGGTCGACACAGCGATGATCAAGAACCTGTCAAAGCTGCCCGGCCGCGAAGGCATGGTCGCTATGGTAGCCGGTTCGCTCAACAGCATCATCGCATCTCTCGCACGTGGTCTTGACGAGATCAGGAAGATCAAAGAGACCGCATAAGACAAAACTTATGACATCTATTTTTCTATAACATCTGAAAGGAAAACTAAAATGGCTGATATTTCTAGCATGATCGAAGCGATCAAGGGTATGACCGTTATGGAGCTCTCTGAGCTCGTCAAGGCAATCGAGGAAGAGTTCGGCGTTTCCGCCGCTGCTGCTGTCGCTGTTGCTCCCGCTGAGAGCGGTGCAGCTGCTGCTTCAGAAGAGAAGTCCGAATATGAAGTCATCCTGACTGAGGTCGGCGAGACCAAGATGAACGTCATCAAGGCCGTCAAAGACATCCTCGGACTCGGACTCAAGGAATCCAAGGAACTCGTCGATGCAGCTCCCAAGACCGTCAAGGCCGGCATCTCCAAGGAAGAGGCCGACGAGATCGTCGCGAAGCTCAAAGAGGCCGGTGCCACCACAGAGGTCAAATAATCCGGTTTTCTGCAGAAATGATCACAGCCTGCATCGCTGCAGGCTGTTTTTCTATGCAATTATTGGAACCGCTATTTGTCAAAAAGGGCACATAGAAGCTTGTTCATGGTGGGGAAGAATGCGACAACGAAGAACAGCCTGCAGGTGTGAAGTATCGACACCTTGAACGAATCGACGCCCATCTCCTCCGAGAGAAGAGCCATCTCGGTGATGCCTCCCGGAGTTGACGCGAACAGCGCCGTCGGGTAGTCGAGATCGGTGAACCTGCTAAGAAGGGCTCCGTTTACCAGAATGAAAACTATGATACCCGCAAGCATGATAATGATCGGTACTATCAGTACGCTGATGTTGGCCAGATCTGCTCTTGAGAAGCGGCAGCCCATATATGCGCCGGAAAGTATCGACATGCATGTCCTTATCTGTGTGGGGAAGCGGTTCTTCCCTTTGAACACCGTAAAGACTGCGCCTGCGAGCATGGATCCCAGCATCGCTCCGGAGGTGATTCCGAGGTAGCGGAACAGCAGCCCGGCTGCAGCGCACAGTGCGAATACCGTGAAAAGCTTCTTCCAGTCTGTTTTGTCCGGCACTCCGGACGTTCTTGTCTCTTCCTCCGTATTATCTTCTCCGGAATTGCCTTTCTTCATCTTTCCGGTGCGGAAGAGATATTTGAAAAGAGGAGGGCAGAAGGTAAATATGATCAGAAGTCTCAACACCTGCAGCAAAGCGATGTATGCAGGGTTGGCACCGAGCTCCTCGCCGATAAGCGCCATATCGGAGGCGCCGCCGGGAGATGTCGCGAACAGGGCAGTCGGCACGTCGAGATCCGAGAAGGCGATCATAAGGCCTCCGAAGACCAGGTTCATCGCGATGAAAGCAATGATAAGCAGTATTATTGGTTTGACGAGCTTTTTGAGGCTCTCGACGTCCTCGCGGCCGACGCGGCAGCCGATCATCGCACCTGAGAGCATCTGCAGTCCGGTCTTGACGTCCTGGATAAAGAATGCTTTCTCGGTGATCAGATTGAAGATGATCACAAAAAACATGGAGCCGACCATTGCTCCGGAAGGGACACCGAGCTTCTTTGCTATAAGGCCTCCCGCCGCACCTATGGCTGCTGTCAGCAGGAAAAGAGTCAGATTATTCATTTTATTGTCTGAAAAACGAGCCTGGGATCAGAACCCCATCAGCTGGATGGCATATCCGAAAATGACGGATACGGAGAAGTTGAAAAGACAGATCAGGAGATCCTGCTTCTTGTCGCGGTTGTATTTCCAGAGCATCGCGATACCGACTCCAGCATTCATGGTGAGACCTGAGACCAGGGATCCGAAACTGATTAGTCCTTCCATATAGAATTCCGAAAGGATGATGGACGGAGCGCAGTTGGGGATAAGCCCCGTCACTGCAGCGATAAGCGGTTCTACCGCATCTCCGCCGCTAAACAGTTTCGCAGCGTTCTCCTCTCCGGCTAGCCCGACCAGCATGTTGACGACGAAGATCGCCGTCAGCACGAAGGCGAGGCTCTTGAGAGTGTGCAGGAGAGCAGTGGTGAACAGCCCCTTCTTCTCGCACTCGTCCTCTTCACAGCTGCTGTGCATCAGCTCGTGCTCCATGTGGGAGTGTTCTCTGTCAATATCTCCGTGGAACAGCTTGCCGGCGATAAAGCCCGAGATGATCCCGATCAGCACCGAGATGACTGCGAGGACAATTCCTTTGGCACGGAATCCGGCGGTGCCGAGAAGGATCGGAATGGCCTCATCGGTCTCTGCCGTGAATTCGGCGATCAGAGTGGAGATAGAGATAAGACGGTTTGCGAAGAGATCGGCTGCGGTGACAGACAGTCCGCACATCGGCATCAGACCGGCGACAGCACCCAGAACGGGTCCTTTCGCGCCGAGAGAATACAGCTTGGCGGAGAGCCTGTCGCTTGCTTCGTGCTCGATGAACTCAATGAAAAGGTACGAGGCGTATAGGAACGGGATGAGTTTTGCGGAGTCCTCCAGCGCATCGATAAGCGATTCAATGAATACTTCAAGCATCGGAATACCAGCTTTCCAACAGTACTGCAGATCTGACCGGAACTTGAGTCCGGTTCCTTTTGTCTTTCTCTTTCATTATAATATAAGTTGCAATATGTGACCGCGGAGGAACGGATATGGGGATCGTAAAAGAGACGGAGAGGATACTGTCCAGCGACGGAAAGACTCAGCTTTACGTCAGTACATGGCGAGATGACAGCGCAGTCCCGAAAGCGGTGCTGCAGATATCGCATGGCATGTGCGAGTATGTGGACAGATATGACGAGTTCGCGTCATTCCTTGCGGAGAACGGATATATCGTCTGCGGAAACGATCATCTGGGACACGGATACTCTGCGGCAGTGCCGGAGGATCTGGGCTATATCGCGGAAAAAGACGGGTACAAGCTTATGGTGAAGGACCTGAGAAAGGTCACTGAATTGCTCTCTCAGAGATATCCGGATCTCCCGATAGCGATGCTGGGTCACTCCATGGGTTCGTTCCTTGCGAGGAAATATGCCGCCGACTACAGTGACGGTCCGTCAGCCTATATCTTTGAAGGCACTGACGGATCCAACCCGGCGGGAAAGGCCGCGGAGGCGATCATATCAGTCATTCAGCTTTTCAAGGGCGAGAGATACCGCAGCCCGCTGATCACGAAGTTCTCCTTCGGGACATACTGCGACAGGATCGAGGATCACCCCACGGGATCCGAATGGGTGACGAGCGATCCGGAGAAGCTTAAGGAATATGTCAGTGATCCGCTATGCATGTACACCTTCACGCTGTCCGCGTACAGGGATCTCACCAGATGTCTCGATGAGGTCCTGGACAAGGCATGGGCTCCTAAACTCAGAAAGGATATACCGTATCTTCTTGCGTCAGGGGAGGACGACCCGGTAGGTGATTACGGAGAGGGAGTGGAAAAGGTGTACCGAATGATGAGGGATGCAGGCTGCAGCCTTGCAGAGATCAGGCTCTATCCCGGACAGAGGCACGAGCTCCATAACGAGACTCAAAGAGAAAAGTTTTACAGCGACACGCTGCAGTGGCTTAACAGCTCGCTGGGAGTGTGACAGGATTTTTAAATGGTACTAGCTCTTCAGAATGTCAGGTTCTCTTACGGTGAGAATACCGTCATAGAGGACGCTTCGTTTCAGCTTGAGGAATATGACCGCGCCGGACTGGTAGGTTACAACGGGTGCGGAAAAACGACCCTGCTGGGGATCATCACAGGCAGCCTGATCCCTGACGGGGGTTCCGTGTTGCTCAGAAACGGGGCGGTGATGGGATATCTGAAGCAGGACAGCGGGCTGCATGAAGACCAGACGGTGCTTGGCGAGATGCGGATGGCAAACAATGCCGACCAGCTGCTTGAGCAGATGAAGAGACTTGAAAGAGAGATGGTGAACGACCCCGGGCTGCTGGAGGAGTACCAGATCGTCAGCGAGAGATATGAAGCGATAGACGGATACCATCTTGACTATCAGATCAGAAGGATCCTGCTGGGAATGGGATTCCCGGAGGAGACATGGACTAAAGGCATATCGGTCCTTTCGGGAGGAGAGAAGACCAGGCTTTCCCTTGCAAAGCTTCTTCTGCAGACTCCCGATCTGCTCCTGCTCGACGAGCCGACGAACCATCTGGATGTCGAGACTCTTGACTGGCTGGAAGGATACCTGTCCGGATACAGAGGCGCAGTGCTGGTCGTGTCACACGACAGGCATTTTCTGGACAGCGTCTGCAACAGGACGATACAGCTGCATAATGGGAGAACGAAGCTCTACTCCTGTTCTTTTTCGGAATACCTTATCAGGCGTGAGGAAGACGAGAGGATAGAAAAAGCTCACTATGAGCAGACGATGGAGAAGGCTGAGAAGTACCGCGATTTTGCCGAGAGGAACATGGCAAGGGCTTCCACAAGGAACATGGCAAAAAGCCGTCTCAAGATGCTGGAGAGGCTTGATCTCACCGCTTCGGAAGACAGCAGCCACACCGATATAAAGTTTGAGATAACCCCTGATTCGGAGCCGTACAAGGATGTGCTCAAGCTGACCGACCTGAGCGTCGGGGTGCCGGGACTGGTGTTGTGCTCGGGAATAGATCTGCTCCTTCAGCGGGGAGAGAGGATCGCAGTTGTAGGGAGGAACGGATACGGTAAGACGACGCTGATCAGGACGATACTCGGGGAACTGCGTCCTGTTGCGGGAAGAGTCGTGATCGGCGGCGGGGTCAAGATAGGTGTGCAGAAGCAGGATCTCTTCCATATAGAGAACGAGAGCCCGCTGATGTACATTTGGGACCGCTACCCGCAAATGGACCAGCTGCAGGTGAGAAAACTGCTGGCTCTTGTGGGATTCAGGGATGAGGAGGTCTTTACCGAGTCATCGGGACTGTCCGGCGGGGAGCTGGCAAGACTGAACATGGCCAGGCTGTCGCTGGAGCATCCCAATTTCCTTATTCTGGACGAGCCGACCAACCACCTGGACATCTTTACGAAGGATATCCTTTTCGACGCTCTGAATTCATATACGGGGACACTGTTCATGGTGTCGCATGACAGGTGGCTCATCGAGAATCTGGGATGCAGGATCATGTTCCTTGAAGACGGGACAGCAAAGCTTTTTGATGATTACGGGGATTTCAGGTCCTATACGCAGGCGTCAAGGAACGACAAGACAGAACAGAAGGAACCCAAAAAGGAACGCCAGGTCACAGAGAGCCTGAGCGGGAAGGACGCCAGACGGCAGAAAGCCGAATACCGGCAGAAGAAATCGGAACTGGAGAAAAGGATCGCAGAACTGGAGACGGAGGAGAAGGATATCGAGGAAGCGATATCAGACCCGTCTGCAGCCAGTGATGCCGAAAAGCTGAACGAGCTGTGCATAAGACTTGATACGGTCAAGAAAGAACTGTCGGAACTGACCGATGACTATCTTCTTAACTATACCGAATAGCATAGTTAGCGTATTACGGATCAAAAATACAGGCAGGAGACCGATGATCAACGGCTTCCTGCCTGTTCTAGGAATTGTGTTATCTCTGGATTGGAACGGAGATCAGAACTCCTGCTTCGGTTCTTCTCCCACGATCCTGAAGCCGTGTCTTGCAAGCCTGCTCAGCGGGAGGTCTGAATCCCTGTCGTAATAACTGTTTTCGGGCTGTGCATCGGGGAAGATCTCTCTGAACCTGCGGACCTTCTCCTGCCCGGAACAGTTCTTCCCGATGTATCGGCCGATGAGAGGATCCACTTTTGAAGCTATCAGCGTGCTGATCCCAAGCTCGCGGCATACAGGCTCAAGCATGAATTCAGGTGAAGCCGACACCAGCACATCGCTCTCAGAACGGATCCATAAATACCAGGGAAGAATGTTTTTGCGGTCGTGCTCCCAGAATACCTGGACCATCTCCTGCGTGTCTATGAGCCTGTAGTACAGGTAGAATACCTGCTTCATGGCAGTCACGTCTATTAGCTTAAGACCGTAAAGAAGCGCCGCTGCAGCCTGTACCGGCAGGAGGAGCGCTATATACGGACGTTTTCTGAGGCAGAAGAGATAGAACGCGACGCTGCTGTCTCCCCTGTGTATGGTGCCGTCAAAGTCGAAAATGTTCATGGGAATCCTTTTCTTTGGTTAGTAAGAGTCATTATAATAATTGAGGCATATATTTGCAATTTCAGGAGGTGTCAGAGTGAATCTTCCCAACAAGCTCACTGTAGCAAGACTGCTGTCTCTGCCTTTTTTGATCGCATGCTTTTATATCGACAGTCCGCTCGGGCGCTGGGGCCTGTTTGCCCTTTTCGTGCTGGCAAGCGTCACGGATTACCTTGATGGAAAGATCGCCAGGTCAAGGAATCTTGTAACTACTCTCGGAAAGTTTTTGGATCCGCTGGCTGACAAGGCACTCGTGAGTTCTGTGCTGGTCTGTTTCGTGGAGATCGGTTATGCCGCAGCTGCAGCTGTGATCATCGTTCTTGTCAGGGAATTCGTGGTCTCGGGAGTGAGGATGGAGGCGGCAAGCAGGGGAAAGGTGGTCGCTGCCAACATTTTCGGAAAAGCCAAGACCATGTTCCAGATGGTCTCGATGACGGTCGTGCTGTTCCTCAGAGCGCTCTGCGGAGATACTCCATGGCTGATCACCACATCCAATGTCCTTTGCTGGATAATCGCGCTCCTTACTGCACTTTCCGGCATAGTTTATGTCGTTGACAACAAAGATATCATATCTGAGAAAGGCTGAAACCGTGAAAAAACGTGTTATATCGGCAATAGTGCTGCTCGCCATCGTCGGTGTATGCATATTCGTTTCGGATATTACCAGGGAACTTCTTATCTTCGCTGCTGCCGTGATCGCGGCTTTCGAGATGAGGAACTGTGTCGTCAATGCCGGCGGGAAAGCGGTGGTCTTCCCTCCGGTGCTGTTCATGACGGTGAACACTGTCCTGTGCCTGATCAAGGCTCCTCTCTGGACTCTTGCGGCTGCGTTCATCGGAAGCGCCATGCTGAGCATCTGTATCTGTGTCTGCAGGGAAGATCTTATGGCTGCGGGTGCAAAGGGGACACTGTTCGTCCTTATGTATCCAATGGCTCTCTTCGCTGCAATCCAGAGGATCCTCGCGGCCGATAACTGGCTGTATCCCACGGCAGTTGCAGCACTGGCGACATGGAGCTGCGACTCATTTGCCTTGTTCGGCGGAAGGAGATTCGGAAAGACTAAACTTAGTCCGCTGGTAAGCCCCAACAAGACAGTGGAAGGGTCGCTGTGCGGCGCTGCCGCATCCGCCGCGTTCGGCGTTCTGGCGTGGGCACTGCTCAGGAATTTCGGAGCGGAACTGTGGGTCTGCGTGACAGTGGCGCTGGTTTCATCCACGATGGGACAGTTTGGAGATCTTGCCGCGTCCCTGTTCAAAAGAGAGGCCGGCATCAAGGATTACAGCGATCTCATACCCGGGCACGGGGGTATGATGGACAGGGCGGACAGTCTGCTGTTCTCTATTCCCACTGCCTGGTTCTTCATCGAACTGATAGAGCTTATCAGGAATTGATAAAGTCTAAGATAATATCAAAGCCGGCTGTGAAGCCGGCTTATCTTTTTCAGAAGTTTTCAGAATCCGAGTTTCAGTATCGAACTCTCGCCTGCAAGGTCTTCGAAACCGAACAGGATCAGAATGTCATCGTACCCTTCTGCCGCAAGCGATGAGAATGAGCCGGACCAGTACCGCGGATCAATACATGTGATCGTCTCATAATTGTTTGTGAGGAAGGGAATGAGGCAGTCCGCAAAGGAATCCTTGATCACCAGAAGACTGCCTTTTTTTCCGGCTCCCGGAGCGGATTCTATCTTTCTCTCTGCGCCGTTCCCGTAAAGGAACATCGCATACCTGTCCCTTGTCGAGAGCTTGGTATAGTCGTATATGGAGTCATGTGTGTTCCCGCCTTCGGTGAGAACGGCATCAAATGGGTAATACTTTATTATGTCGGCTATCTGACCGGAACGTCTGCATCTGGAGTAACTCGTTCCGAGGAATCCTTCTGACTCATAGGCTTTTCCGGAACTGCGGGAGAATGAATCCAGACCGAGATGAGTGCACAGCACATTGTAGGCGAGCCATGCTCCGTCCGTGGTCCAGTGGTGATCGGTACGGTAATAGATATACTCATCGCTGTGCCGGTCAAGGGCAGAAAGTATATCGATATAAGAGCAGCCGCTGAACAAGCTGCCGAGCTTTCCTGTCTGACCGTTTTCCATTACAGAGCGCTGATCCGCGAAGGGAGCGCCTTCGGGAAGCAGGTCTCCGAGGACGGTGTATGAGGAAGGGACGATTACCACATAGACCGGCGCTGACGCCTTGGAAGAGAAGCAGTTTATTGCTCCGATATTGTCTCTGAGGTCTTCCTCAACGAATGAGGTGTATTTCTGGAACAGATATCCGTCTTCTCCGTAGACGACGCCGTTGTTCTCTGTCCTGAGCAAGAAGGACTCGGATACCGATCTCAGAGCTATCCATGAATCCCGGCCTGGCAGCTGGTCCGAAACATATGTGTCGTACCGTTCCGCAAAGGAACCGTTCAAAACGCTCTTAAGGGACACAGACGGCAAAGTTGCGAGATACTTGTTTTCGGTGCTGCTGTACTCCCTGTCAGGCAGAATGACTGAAGCGATCAGCAGACCGTAAAGGATCAGGAACAGTATGAGGAAGGAGCGTATCGGGCGGATAGTCTTTTTCATCGTTTCTCCTCCTAAAACTGTGCGTAAAGGAACGGGTGATAGGTGGAACCGGTTATGTACGCAAGACAGAGAGCCAGAAGCACAAGCACTGCAGCGCTCCTGAAGCCCCGGCGGGACATCAGTTTTTTCCATACCGAGGCGGCCTGCTCAGTGCAAAGCAGCACGCACATTACCAGCATTACGGCATGGTTCCGCAGGAAATATCCGGCGGAAAGGCCTCCTGAACCTCCGAACAGCCGGGAAAACAGAACGGGGATCCCGGACAGATCGCGGACAGCGAAAAGGGACCAGCCGATAAGCGTGATGAATACGAGGTAGATATGACCGATGAGCCTGTGCGACTCAAGGAAACCGAGGTATATGAATTTCTCCAGGACCAGCAAAACGAAATAGAACAGACCCCACAGGACGAAGTTCCAGGAGGCTCCGTGCCAGAGACCGGTCAGAGCCCAGACCGCGAAGAGATTGAATATGTTCCTCAGCTTTCCGCAGCGGCTTCCGCCCAGGGGGAAGTAGACGTACTGCCTGAACCACCCTCCCATGGAGATGTGCCATCTCCTCCAGAATTCCGTAGCGCTGACTGAGGAGTATGGTGTTCTGAAGTTCTCGGGAAGGCTGAATCCGAAGAAACGGGCTATTCCTGACGCCATATCGGAATAACCCGAGAAGTCATAATACAGCTGCAGACCAAACGCCAGGACAGCGAGCCAGCAAAGAAGGCAGGATGATCTTTCGAAACCGATCTCCGAGACCTCGTTCCACAGCCCGGAGATCCCGTCAGCCAGTATCACCTTTTTTGTCAGGCCGGTTATGAATTCCGCAGTGCCCTGCTCAAGATCGTTTGAAGTGACCGTGCGGCTCTTCAGCGCATCTTTCATATCCGAGATGCGGGTGATCGGTCCCATGAGGAGCTTCGGGAAGAAGGATATGAACAGAAGGTAATCCGGAACAGAGGCACAGAACTGGGAAGTGTCATTATATACATCTATAAGATACGCTGCTGCAGAGAAAGAGAAGAAGCTGATCCCCGCTGGAGCGGTAACTCCGATGGGGGATACGGGCACGCCGAAGGATGCGAGCGTCTCAAGGATGAAATCAGTATACTTGAAGAATGCCAGACAGCCGAATACCGCAACGAGTCCGGAGATCAGGATAAGTTTTTTCCAGAAACCTGCGGATGACCTTATGCCCCACGCTGCAAGATACCCGGCAGCGGCAACGCTCAGCAGGACAGCAAGTCCCGTGATGTCGCCCCAGGCATAGAAGATAAGGCTCAGGAGCGCGAGCAGCGTATTCCTGAACATCACCGGGCATATGTAATAGAGAAGGATCGACACCGGCAGGAATCTCACCAGAAAAACCAGACTGCCTAACGACATAATGCCTCCTGTTCTTACCGCTTGATCAAATTACAGATATTATACAACAACCGACCTCCGGTTTTGTGACTGCGCGGGAGAAAGGACCGTGTCAACTTGTTGTAGGAGAAATCAGAAACAGAATTAGAAATTGCTGTTAGAGAAATTGGTCAATATCCGTTGGATCGGGCATCTCTTGTATTGTTTCGCCGGCAGGAAGATCATCTTTCCGGGATCCGGCAGTCCGGCACTGTAGGGGACTGTTTTACGTTTCTTTGCTTCCAGATCGCTCATCTTCAGTTTGGGCTGCGGCATCACTACAGGTTCTTCAAAAGTGTGTTCTCCGGCTGCAAGGATGGGAACAAGGTGTCTCAGTGTTTCCTCGCTCCATACATGCGGTGTGCTGCTCAGCCTGTATGACAGCACATGCTGCACATGAGGCTCTGTAGCTCCGCCGTTCCTCGCTTCCTCATCCACGTATCTCACATGGATCCCGTCGAAATTGTTTATCAGATACTGCATGTTATCGACGATGTTCTCCGCACGCTCAGGATAGCTTTCTATCATGCTCAGCCCTGCATCTGTCAGGAAGTCTTTGTCTCCGTCCCTGAATGCCGTCTCAAGCGCCTTACTCCACGCTTTTCTGTCTTCCAATGTGAATCCTGTCAGAAGCTGCTTGAGCCGTTTGTTCTTGTGGTATGGATCCAGTACAAACACCGGTCTAGTGAACCACTCAAGCCCTTCCGCTATCCAGTCTGCTCCGTCTCCATGTATATATATCCTGGTGTCTGAGATATCGTACCTGTTCTCTATGCCTGTCAGTACCTTTTCCCAGAGCTCTGCCGCGGTCCTGCCGTATTCGCTGATGTGGAAGATATTGGTGCATTTCCTGCGTTTATTATGGGTCTCGATGCCCTCATATACGCTGATCACCGGAACTATAGCGCTTTTCTTTTTCCTGACACTGACATGGTCCTCGTCCGCATCGATGTGCAGGTACTTTACTTTTCTCTTCTCAGGCTCATCCTGAGGCTCCGGTGCGTATGCATTCCGGATCTTGCTCATTACTGTCTGTCTTGATACGACGCCGTTCGTGACGAATTCACTGCTCTTGCCGTATGATACCGTGCATGCCTTATCCACCAGTTCGGATTCTGTCAGGCTGCTGATCCTGCTGTATGAGTCTATTCCTGTCAGTGTATCCACAGGATACTCGTATCCAACTGCCTTCTTATAGTAGGTCCGGTTGTAATTCACTTCCCCAAACAGTGTCAGTAGCTGTCTCGGATCTTCCCTGCGCTGTACTACGAGGCCCTTTTCCTTCCGGCCCTTCTTATCCTCCAGTATCTCCCTGTCCAGCTCTTCTATGTACGCAGTGACAAATGCTGCGAATCCTTTGTTGAATGCTCCCACAAAAAGCATTTCTATTTCGGCTATATTACTGGTCCTGTTTTCCACGATCTCAAGCATTGTGTCCTTGAAATCTGCAGCGATAGTTTCTATTATTGTTGTCACGGGAAACATCTCATTTGCTAAAGATTTTGTTTTGTGGTGATTCAATTCTAAAGCAAAAACTAAAGATGTTTCCTGTTTTTTTGTTTCGCAGCGCAGGCTTTCCTGCGTTCCGCTACGCTCCACTCCGGAAAGCCTGCAGCCAGCCGACAAAGCTCGCAGGCTCCGGGAAGGCTGAGCGCTGACTCCTAACATGCCTGGAGCAAAACTCCTACAAATACTTTACACGGAGGAAGAAAGAAAAAGGCGGCACAAATCGTGCCGCCGTCTGTAAGGTCAGATATTCAGCTGTTGCGCGGGACTATGATCATCGTGTCGGTGCAGCCGCTCTTGAATGAATCTTCCAGTGCTTTGAGAAGCTTCAGGATGCTGTTGGATGTCGCGGTGGCTCCTGCCACTACGTCAACGCCCTTGCTGCTTCCGGTGAGTATATACTGATTGATGAGATCCATATAATACTTTTCGGGATATGTGTTGCTGAATTTTTCCATATCCTCGCGGTATTCCTCGGACTCGCTCTTAAGCGTCCCGTCGGATCCGCGTATTGCGTCCATCTTGACATCGATGATCGTGCCGTTCTCGAAGGTGACTTCCACGAAATCCTTGTAGCCTGTCGCGTCACACGTATCATACTCAACGTGATACGTCCCGTTTGGGATGAGCTTCGAAGAATTGCATGCCGTCAAACACACAGCGCATGTTATGACCAGTAATGCTGCTAATATGCGTTTCATGTAGTTCTCCTTTTGATGCTAGAGTATTATAATCATAATGTTACAGTTTGTCAAATCTATGGTCAGTGTTCACAGATAATTCATATTTTCTTTGGACAGAATGACGGCCAATGGCAGGAAAGGTGTTTTTTCGCTTGAGGATTTCATGGAAAAAACTGGCTGCCGCAGCAGCGGTGGTCCTCGCAGCAGCGGCGGGAACGATGATCTGCCTGAGATACCGTGCGAAAACATTCGCTACGGTACGCTTTCATATGGACACGTTTATCTCGTATTATGTCGGATCGGTGCTGCCGGAAAGAACCGTTGATGCCATGGATAAAGCAGTGGAAGACTGCGAGGATCTGTTTGACAGGTTCAGCGCGGATTCCGAGATCTCCAGAGTGAACGCAAATGCGGGAACGATGACTGAGGTGTCGGAAGAGACATACCTCCTTGTGGAGGATGCGATAAAGCTTGCGGCAGAGACCGGAGGATACTTCGATCCGACTGTGGGAAAGATCTCGGATATCTGGGGATTCGGAATCGATCCTCATGTTCCTGAAAAGGAGGAGATCGCCGCAGCGCTGCAGTATGTGGGCTTCGGAAGGGTCATGCTCGAAGAAAAGAACGGGCAGTATTATGTCTGCGTCGGTGAGGGACAGAGCCTGGATCTCGGGGGGATAGCCAAGGGATACGCGCTCAGGAAGGTCAGGGAAGCTGCTGAGAAGGCGGGATGCAGGTTCGCAGTGGTGTCATTCGGAGGGAACGTTCTTCTGGTCGGTGCCGGACATGACGGAAATGACGGCTTCTCGGTGGGCATAAGGACTCCGGAGGAGAATATCACAGATCCCGCGCTGATAATCTCTCTGGAAGGCGGAGTCGTGTCGACGTCAGGCGGTTATGAACGGTTCTTCATGGAAGACGGGGTCAGGTACTGCCATATCATAGATCCCTTTACCGGGAACTGCGCAGGAGGCGATCTGCTGAGCGTCTCGGTCATCTGCGACGATCCGGTGAGAGCCGACTGTCTTTCCACAGCATATTTCGTGAAAGGACTGGACAGCACTCTGGATGCGCTTGCTTCCGGCGAATTCAGCGGCATCGCGATCGACAGTGATAAAGTGATCTACATCAGCGAGGATCTAGCCGGGTCGGTCGCGCCGGAGGGAACTGCCGACGGGTATCGCATAGAGGTGGTAGGGTGAGAGGTAAGGATAAAGCAAGAAAGACAGCGGGTATGGGCATGCTTTTTGCCCTTGCTCTTGTTCTGCAGTTTCTTGAGTCTCTCGTACCGGTGCCGTTTCCGGCGGCTCCCGGGATCAAACTCGGGCTATCCAACACAGTCACGATGTTCTGCCTCTTCACGCTCGGGGTGCCTTGCGCTGTGCTTGTAGCGCTGCTTAAAGGGGTATTTGCATTTATAACCAGAGGGCCTGTCGCGGGAGTGCTGAGCCTTGCAGGGGGCATACTGTCCGTGATCGTCATGCATATCCTTGACGGGGCGGGGCAGTCGAAAGGTCTCACTTGCGTATCAGGAGCGGTTTCCCATAATATCGGTCAGCTCGCAGCGGAATGCGTCATGATGAAGAGCAGTGCTGCGCTGTATTACATTCCTGTCCTGACTGTGAGCGGCGTCGTTATGGGCACGGTCACCGCGTATGTGTTCCGCAGTATCCGTCCTTATCTTGACAGGATATACGGCGAGGGACGGGACCGGCAGCAGAAATGAGCGCAGACGTATCTCTTTTTTCGAAAAGGTATTGCATTTTCGGGAAATAATAGTACAATAGTTTTAGCACTCAAGAATATCGAGTGCCAACGATAACAAATTAATGCAAGGAGCGTATTTGATATGGAACTTATTCCTCTTTTCGACCGTGTTGTTCTGAAGATGACTGAAGCCGAAACAACGACAAAGAGCGGCATCATCCTCACAGAGACCGCAGCTGAGAAACCTCAGGTCGCTGAGGTCGTGGCGGTTGGCCCCGGCGGGATGGTGGACGGATTCGACGTTGAGATGGTAGTCGAAGTCGGTGACAAGGTGATCATCGGCAAGTATGCCGGGACCGAAGTCAAGATCGGAGACGACAAGTGCATCATCGTGCGTCAGAACGATATTCTGGCCAGAGTTGAAGACTAATAAGAACGAGGTGAATTGATAATGGCAAAAGATCTTAAGTACGGCGAAGAGGCACGCAAGAGCCTTCAGGCCGGTATCGACAAACTTGCTGACACTGTAAAGATCACTCTTGGACCCAAGGGCAGGAACGTAGTACTTGACAAGAGATACGGCACTCCTCTCATCACCAATGACGGAGTCACGATAGCCAAGGAGATCGAACTTGAGGATCGCTTCGAGAATATGGGTGCTCAGCTCATCAAGGAAGCTTCCACCAAGACCAACGACGCAGCCGGTGACGGAACGACCACTGCTACTCTTCTTGCACAGGAGATCGTACGCGAAGGCATGAAGAACGTCTCCGCAGGTGCAAACCCCATGGTCCTCAAGAAGGGCATCCAGACCGCAGTTGATGCTGCAGTCGAGAGCATCAAAGAGTTCTCCAAGTCCGTTAACGGATCCAAGGACATCGCCAGAGTAGCGACGATCTCCGCCGGAGATGAGTCCATCGGTGACATGATCGCAGACGCAATGGAGAAGGTCTCCAATGACGGTGTCATCACCATTGAGGAGAGCAAGACCGCTGAGACCTATTCCGAAGTCGTAGAAGGAATGCAGTTCAGCAACGGTTACATCAGCCCCTATCTGGTGACCGATGCGGAGAAGATGGAAGCTGTCCTTGAGGACGCGCTGATCCTCATCACGGATAAGAAGATCAGTACCATCCAGGAGATCCTGCCTCTGCTCGAGCAGATCGTCCAGGCAGGAAGAAAGCTCATGATCATCGCAGAAGACGTCGAGAGCGACGCTCTTGCAAACATCATAGTCAACAGGCTCCGCGGCACCTTCGTGTGCTGTGCAGCAAAAGCGCCGGGCTATGGCGACCGCCGCAAGGAGATGCTGAGAGATATCGCCATCCTCACGGGCGGCAAGGTCATCAGCGAGGAAGTCGGTCTGACGCTCAAGGATACCCAGATCTCCGACCTCGGCAGAGCCGACAAGGTCCAGGTCAAAAAGGACAGCACCATCATCATGGGCGGTCACGGTGATCCGGAAGAGATCAAGGCCCGTGTTGCCCAGATCCGTCAGGAGATAGAGAACACGACCTCCGACTATGACAGAGAGAAGCTTCAGGAGCGTCTCGCCAAGCTGTCAGGCGGCGTAGCGGTCATCCGCGTCGGCGCTGCGACGGAAGTTGAGATGAAAGAAAAGAAGATGCGCCTTGAGGATGCGCTCTCCGCAACGAGAGCAGCCGTCGAGGAAGGCGTCGTGGCAGGCGGCGGAGTCGTGTTTGTGAACGCGATCCCCGCAGTACAGAAAGCTGCAGAGGGACTCACCGGAGACGAGAAGACCGGAGCCAACATCATAATCAAGGCTCTTGAGTCCCCGATCCGTCAGATCTGCGAGAATGCCGGACTTGAAGGTTCGGTCGTCGTGGACGAGATCAAGCGCAGCGGAAAGAACGGCTACGGCCTTGATATCTCCACCGGCGAGTTCGGCGATATGGTCGCACTCGGTATAGTGGATCCTGCAAAGGTCTCACGCAGCGCGCTGCAGAATGCAGCTTCCGTAGCGGCAATGGTGCTCACCACAGAGTCTCTGGTCGCTGACATTCCGGAACCGGAACCGGCAGCAGCAGGCGGCGCAGGCGGAATGGGCGGGATGTATTGATCTCTGGCAGCCCAGCCTGAAAGAATCGATATAGTTAATGAGACAGCCGGCATTGATGCCGGCTGTTTTTGCGTACAGAAAAGACCCGCCGAAGCAGGCCTGAATAAACAATGAACTATTGATCGGCAGAGATGGCGGATGCGATCCGTATGGCTCCGGGGATTATCTCGAAATCCACTTCTTCCGGGCTTCCGCCGTACTCGCCGTCAAGTGTCCACTCGACGTTCTTCTGTGAGTAGATGTGAGCTTTCTTTACTTTCCTGAAAACGAAGTGTTCGTTGCCGAAGTCCCCCTGAAGCAGGGCATAGAGTATCTCGGTCAGGTCCGCAGGGTTCTCCGGGTACTTGATCAGGAACAGCTCGAATGCGCCGTCGTACAGGTTGCTTGTGGTGATGCCCGGCAGCTTCTGGCCGCCCACTGACAGGGAATTGCATACCCCGCCGAAGGAGTAGTCGCCTTCTATAACGTCTCCGTCAACCTCCATCCTCAGATGGCATTTGGTTGCCAGGTGTTCCGGGGCTGAGATGATGGCATTGAGTATGTATGCGGCATATCCAAGAGTGTTCTTTGCCTTCTGATCCGTGTTGTAGCTTATAGCGGAAAAAGCCCCGAATGCCGCGACGTAGTTGAAATAATGCCCGTTGAAGCAACCGACGTCATAGTTTACGTATCTGCCGGACGTGATGAGTTCGCAGGCTTTGTCCACATCTCTGACGAGTTTGAGGTTCTTGGAGAAGTCGTTCGTGGTGCCGGCAGGTATATAGCCGAGGATGGGCCGCTTATCCAGTTTCATGAGACGGTTCACAGCAGCGTTGATGGTGCCGTCGCCTCCCATGCAGACGACCAGGTCGTACTCCTTGTCAGCGAGATAGTCAGCAGTATCAAGCTCTACTCCCTCAGCCACAGGGCAGACAGTGGTGATCAGTCCTTTCGATGCGAAATTCTTCACGATCCTGAATGTGCTGCTTCCGTTCCTTCCGTTACCGGCCATCCCGTTCATAATAAGCAATACGTTCTTCATTAAGATCCTCCGGAACGTTTTGATGTATAGATAATCATACTTGATGCGTGAGATAATATCCACTCCTAATTTGTTAACAAAGCGTGTGGAGCCATCGGAACAGCCTGAAAGATTCATACATCGACGGGAGCGAAAGTGTGTCGATGTGATGCCGCTGCATGAGAGCAGCCGATAAAAGCTTCATGTCATAGTGTCTTTGCAATACACGAATGCACATGTATATAATTGAAGAAATAATATAAGAGGGAGGTGAATGACCGTGCAGGAATTCTATGAGCAGAAGTCCGGATCAGCCGGTGAAGAATACTTCATACATTCGGACGAGTTCAATGAAAAGGCGATGCCGGATCTCGGCGGCACTTCAGGTGAACCGCTGGAACCGGAAAAAGAGAGCGTTAGATCATTTGGTGTGGCTGCAAAGGTCGCGCTGGTCGCTGTGGCCGCCGCGCTGCTCGTTATGCAGGTCTTTCATCCCCGGTGGATGCTGATCCCCGATCCCGTCAGGGAATCGATTGGGATAGGCAAACACGTACACACTCCGTCCGGTGTATGGGTCGTCGATCACCTTCCGACCTGTACGCTTTCCGGATACGAATATATGACCTGCACTGAGTGCGGGCAGATCATTGATGAGAAGACTGAGCCCGCCAAAGGGCATGTGATCACCGACGAGTGGGTGCTGGAAAAGGAGCCGACCTGTGTGGGGCTCGGAGAAGAAGTCAGGAAATGCACCGTTTGCGGTGAGATCCTCCAGGTAAGGGGAGTTCCCGCGCTGGGACACAAGAAAGGCAAGGAGTGGATCGTCACAAAGAAACCCACATGCACGGAGAAAGGCGAAGAGGTCAGGAAGTGTACTGTGTGCGGAGAGATCCTTGAGAAGCGCACGGTCGCTGCGACAGGTCATATGTTTGGCAGCTGGACTGTCATCGAGTATTCGACATGTGTCAAGCACGGCTCGGAGAAGAGGAAGTGTTCTGTCTGCGGCTTTGAGGAGACCAGGGAAAAGTCGCTGCTAAGCCACAACTATGTTCTCATAGAGTCGGTCGCTGCGACCTGTACATCTTCCGGTTACAGGCTTTACGAGTGCACGATGTGCGGCAACAGATACAGGGAGACCATACCGGCTACAGGACACTATTTTGAAATGGCATACAGTTATACGAGGGGACCATATGCTTACTGTTCAAGATGTGGTGATACTGCAGAATCACTGGGATATCGGGAAAGTTACGAGGAGTATGATACTGGTGATGGCGGGGTGGGTGAGCGTATGAAAGTCTTTTTCCCTGACGGGTCTTATGTATATGCATACTGATGAATACTTTATATAGTGAAGACTGATAAGGAGGATAATGAATTATGGATAATCTGAGCAATCTGTTTGAACAATTCATGGAGCTGGATGGATTTGTAAGGCTTCTTATAGTGCTGGCAGCCACATTTATAGTCGGCCTGCTGATAAAGCTGATCTTCGGGATCAAGTTCAAGAAGCGCAGGGCATCGACGATCTTGAGCATGATAGGAAGCATCCTGTTCTTCCTCGTCTGGTTCGCGGGGATCATTTTCGCCCTTATGCAGATAGGGGTGGATACGACTTCCATTCTGGTTGGAGCCGGGATCACCGGTGTCATCCTGGGACTTGGTTCTGAATCGATCATCGCCGATGTACTCGCCGGCATATTCCTCATTATGGATAAGGATTTCCAGGTGGGAGACACGGTTGCGCTTGATGATTTCAGAGGCGAGGTCGTTTCCATGGGGATCCGCACTGTAAGCATCCGAGATACCGCAGGGAACGTCAAGATCGTAAGGAACTCATCTATCGAATCAGTCATCAATCAGTCGAAGGATAAGTCGGTCGCTATAGTAAGATTTCCGGTAAGCAGAGATGAGCGTATAGCAGATGTTGAAAAGATGGTATATGCAGCGATTGAGAAGGTGTATTCCGAGCATGCCGAATTGTTCCTGGCAGAGCCTGTTTATAAGGGGATAGATGATCTTTCCACGGATCTCTCCTCCGATGAGATGGTGATCCTGATCACTGCGGAAGTTTCCGAAGCGAAGATATATGACGCCAGAAGAGCTGTGCTCAGGGCAGTGAAGGTTGTTATGGAAGAATGCGCTTATTCTGAAAGTGATGATGAGCTCTCTGAAGAACCTGTAGATGATCCCGTTGAAAAAACGGTTACTGCAGAGGAAGAGTCCGAAGAAGTGTCTGATGATACCGCAGAGATTGTAGTTGTATCAGAAGAGGTATCCGAAACTGTTGCGGAGACGGTTTCGGATTCCGAGTGATCGTTAACAGACGGCTAAACTGCTTTTTAGAGATTATACCTAAGAATAGTAGTTTACAATTTAGAAATATATCTTTCCCAGTCGCTTGAAAACGGTTTTTGACGACTATATAATTACTGTATATTTCTATAACTAGAGGTATGAGAGGTTTTAGGATGAAGAGATTTGTAAAAGTATTATTTACCAGCATTCTCTGTATATGCCTATTTGTTGTTATTTCTCCCAATACAGCTTTTGCTGCGGATGTTAATAGCATCACAACGGCAATACAGGAAGCGGGCATTACGGACCCGAGTTTTGCAAAAGCAGTTGCTAATTCACTTCTTGCAAAAGGAGATGAGTACAAAGATGATTCTCTTTATACGACTCCTGAA
>JAFZZV010000144.1 GCA_017828855.1 Oscillospiraceae bacterium
GTTCAGGATCCACCGGAACCCTCCGTCATCAAATAAGTGTCTCAGGGAGATCGTTTTGGTGCAGTCTTCTTTATCCGATTCTAAATATACCACAAAGTATCCCGGCGGGGTCCGAAAAACGCTGACATTGCCTGCGGTCCGAGTACAGCTGCGCCTCCTGTGCGCAGACTGCCGGGCTTTCCGGTCGGTCCGGGCTCTTTCCCTCAGTTCTTTTTGTAGAATCGCACAAAAAGTTGAAAACCAACCGCCCATATTGTTATTATAATTATACGAAATACAAGGGGTATATGACGTTGATCAACAACAATCCCGCAGTGTTCTATTTCCACCAGGGGACCAACTATGAGAGCTACCGCTACTTCGGCTCCCATCCCGATTCCCGTGACGGAAAGGAAGGGGCCGTCTTCAGAGTATGGGCTCCCAACGCTGTCTCGGTCAGCGTGACCGGCAGCTTCAACGACTGGAGCACGGATGCATCCCCGATGAACAGGATAAGCGACGGCGGAGTCTGGGAGTGTTTCATTCCCGGAGTGCTTCAGTATGACTCATATAAGTACCACATCACCGCCTCTGACGGGCGGGAACTGTATAAGGCGGATCCTTTCGCGGTCCATGCCGAGACTGCTCCTGGCACAGCCAGCAAGTTTTATGACCTCTCCGGTTACGAGTGGCAGGACGGGCAATGGCAGGCGAGGGAGATATCACCGTCCTTCAACAAGCCTATGAACATCTACGAGGTCCATCTTGGATCCTGGAAGAGACACGAGGACGGATCCGTACTCAGCTACAGGGACCTCGCCGACCAGTTGTCGGAGTATGTCAGCGACATGGGATACACCCACATCGAGCTGATGCCTCTCTCGGAGTACCCGTTTGACGGATCCTGGGGATATCAGGTCACGGGGTATTTTGCCCCGACTTCCAGATACGGGACCCCGCACGACTTCATGTACTTCATAGACAGGATGCACCAAAAGGGCATCGGCGTCATCATGGACTGGGTCCCCGCGCACTTCCCCAAGGACGCGCACGGTCTGTGCGAGTTCGACGGAGGGTACTGCTACGAGGACAGCAACCCGTTCCGCATGGAGCACAAGGGCTGGGGCACCAGAGTGTTCGATTACGGCAAGACCGAGATACAGAGCTTCCTGGTCAGCAGCGCTGTCAACTGGTTCGATACATATCACATAGACGGCCTGAGAGTGGACGCCGTAGCGTCCATGCTGTATCTGGACTATGACAGGAAGGACGGCGAGTGGTCGCCCAACTCGCAGGGCGGCAGGGAGAACCTGGAAGCCATCGCCTTCCTGAAAAAGCTCAACGACCAGATATACGCCAGGTTCCCCAACGCGATCATGGCAGCCGAGGAGTCAACCGCATGGCCGATGGTCACCAAGCCCACCTCGGTCGGAGGTCTGGGATTCAACTATAAATGGAACATGGGCTGGATGAACGACACTCTCAGCTACTGCGAGACGGATCCGTTCTTCCGCAAGGGCGTGCACAACAGGCTCACCTTCTCCATGATGTACGCATATTCCGAGAACTACATTCTCCCGATATCCCACGATGAGATCGTTCACGGGAAGCGCTCCATGATAGAGAAGATGCCCGGAGATTACGAACAGAAGTTCTCCAACCTCAGGGCATTCTACGCATACATGTTCGCCCATCCGGGCAAAAAACTCACGTTCATGGGCAACGAGTTCGCCCAGTTCATCGAGTGGCGGTACGCGGAAGGCCTCGACTGGGTCCTGCTCGACTATGACAAGCACCGCAGGTTCAAAGCCTTCATGAAGGAGCTCTTCGGAATCTACCGCTCATATCCCGCGTTCTGGGACCAGGACGACAGCTGGAACGGATTCCAGTGGATCAACGCGGATGACGCGGACAGGAACTGCCTGTCCTTCGTGAGATACTCAAGCGACGGGTCCGCGGTAACGGTTCTGTGCAACTTCGCGCCGGTCGAGAGGCAGTATTACCGGATAGGAGTCCCGTACCCGGGGAGCTACCGGGTCATCCTTAACACGGAAAGCACCGATTTCGGAGGGAGCGTCAGGGCAGGTGCGCTGTCGTACAAAGCGGACGCCACTCCGTGCAACGGTTTCGATAATTCAATATGTGTGGATCTGCCGCCCATGTCGGCGATCTACCTGGAAGCGAATAACAGGAGGATATCCCCATGAAAGAATGTGTCGCGATGCTTCTTGCGGGAGGACAGGGCAGCCGCCTCTATGCCCTCACCCAGAACATCGCCAAGCCGGCAGTCCCCTACGGCGGAAAGTACCGCATAATCGATTTCCCCCTCTCCAACTGCACGAATTCCGGGATCGACACGGTAGGTGTCCTCACCCAGTATCAGCCGCTGGAGCTCAACGAGTACATCGGAAACGGCAAGCCGTGGGACCTTGACCGTCTTGACGGCGGAGTCCACGTGCTTCCTCCCTATCAGAAGGCAAGCGGGAGCGATTGGTATCTTGGCACCGCCAATGCGATCTGCCAGAATATCAGGTTCATAGACAGATACAGCCCCAGATACGTGCTGATCCTTTCCGGCGACCACATCTACAAGATGGATTACCGCCGGATGCTGGACGCCCACAAGGCGGCCGGCGCCGACTGCACAATCTCCGTCATGAAAGTGCCGATGGAGGAGGCATCCAGGTTCGGGATCATGAACGCCGATGAGGACGACATCATCTACGAGTTCGAAGAGAAGCCGAAGAACCCCAAGAGCGACCTTGCCTCCATGGGCATATACATCTTCAGCTGGAACGTTCTCAGGGAGTATCTCCTGAGGGACGATGCCGATCCGGACAGCGAGCACGACTTCGGGAAGAACATCATTCCCGCCCTTCTCAATGACGGGAAGAAGCTCAAGGCATACCGCTTTGAGGGATACTGGAAGGACGTCGGGACCATCGCCAGCCTCTGGGACGCCAACATGGATCTGCTGAACCCCAGCCGCCCGTTCGACGTCTGGGCAAAGGACAGCAAGATATACTCAAGACCTCAGTCGCTGCCACCGCACTACATAGCGGAAGGTGCAAAGGTCGAAAACTCTCTCGTCACCGAGGGCAGCCAGGTGTACGGAAACGTCGAGACCTCGGTCCTGTTCGGCGGGGCCTACGTCGAGGAAGGCGCCGATGTCTCGTTCAGCCTCCTGCTGCCGGGTGCCAGAGTAAAGAAAGGCGCCAAAGTCAGGTATTCCATAATCGCCGAGAACAGCGTGGTGGAAGAGAACGCGACCGTCGGCGGGAATCCGGAGGAGTTCGACAGCATCGATGACTGGGGCATCGCCGTGGTAGGTCCCGGACTCACTGTAGGGAAGGACGCCGACATAAAGGCGAACGCTATGATATATGACGACGTTAAGGAGGGCGAGACGAGATGCTGACACACGACACACTGGGCATCATTTTTGCCAACATGCATGAGCAGTCCGTCAGGGAGATGACCCAGGAGCGCTCCATGGCCTCCCTGCCGTTCGGAGGACGCTACCGTCTGGTAGACTTCGCTCTCTCGTCATTCGTACACGCCGGCATATCCCAGGTCGGTATAATCACGAAAAGCAACTATCAGAGCCTCGTCGACCACATAGGGACCGGAAGGGACTGGGACCTCGCGCGCAGACGCGGCATTTCCATCCTCTCCCCCTATTCATATTCAAGCTCCGAAGGCAACATGGCGTTCCACGGGAGGATACAGGCGATCTATGAGAGCCGCGACTTCCTTGAGCATTCGCTCAGTGATTATGTCATCCTCGCCGACACTGACCATGTCTGCTCGCCGGACATCTCGGACATCATCCGATTCCACACGGAGACCGGTGCCGACGTCACCATGGTCTGCCGCGAGCCGGATCCGGATCCCGTGAACGTCGCCAACACCATCGCCCTCAGATGCGATGACAGCGGCAAAGTCAACGACATAATGTTCAACAGATATGACAGCGCTTACCTTCAGAGCATGAACATCATGGTGGTCGGAAGGCTGAAGCTCCTCGAGCTCATCGAGGAAGCCAGCGCTCACGCCAAGACCTTCTTTGAAAGGGACATCCTGCTGGAGCATCTGGACGAGCTCAAGGTGATGGCATACAGGTACGAGGGCTATGTCCGCAGGATCACCGATCTCAAGAGCTACTACAAGCTCAGCCTGGAGCTCACCGATCCCGCAACAGCGGAGGAGCTCTTCGGAAAGCAGACCATTTACACCAAGGTGCACGACTCGCCCCCGGTGCGCTACAGCATAGGATGCGACGTCAGGAACAGCTTCGTCGCTGACGGCTGCACGATCCAGGGCACCGTCGAGAACTGCGTCCTCTTCCGCGACGTGGTCGTGGAAAAAGGGGCCGTGGTCAGGAACAGCGTGATAATGCAGAACACGCATGTCGGCGAGGGAGCCGAACTCGACTGCGTGGTCACCGACAAGGATGTCACCGTCACCGAGGGAAAGAAACTGTCCGGGGATGCCGACTATCCCCTCTATATCAGAAAGAAGAGCGTGGTTTGAAAGATGCCGAGAAAGAAAACAACAGATACAGAA